>DASTOI010000279.1:0-2378 GCA_035762585.1 Myxococcota bacterium | reverse complement strand
CGCCAAGAAGTAGCCTGACAAGATGACGACGACAGGGTGAGGGGGTGAGGGGGTGAGGGGGTGAGGGGGTGAGGGGGTGAGGGGGTGAGGGGGTGAGGGGGTTTCCATCCACCTCCGTTACCCTGTCACCCATCGCCCCTTCCAAGCCCTCAGTATAATGCAGTTACTCCCCGGAGTAACGCGATCCATGCCACGCGATCTCATCCTCGGCACCGCCGGCCACATCGATCACGGCAAGACGACGCTCGTCCGCGCGCTGACGGGCGTCGACACCGACCGACTGCCGGAGGAGAAGGCGCGCGGCATCACGATCGAGCTGGGCTTCGCGCCGCTCGAGCTCGCGCCTGGGCTGCGCGTCGGCGTGATCGACGTGCCCGGGCACGAGGGGCTCGTGCGCACGATGGTCTCGGGCGCGACCGGCATCGATCTCGTGCTGCTCGTCGTCGCGGCGGACGAGGGCGTGATGCCGCAGACGCGCGAGCACCTCGCGATCGTCGACTTGTTGGGGATCGAGGCCGGCGTCGTCGCGCTGACCAAGAGCGACCTCGCGGAGCCGGACGTCGCGGATCTCGCGGAGGCCGAGGTACGCGAGCTGCTCGCGGAGACGTCGCTCGCAAAGGCGGAGGTGCTGCGCGTCTCGGCGACGAGCGGCGCCGGCGTTCCGGAGCTGCGTGCGGCGCTCGCGCGCGCTGCGGAGACGGCGGCGGCGCGCACGCCGCGCGCGGGCCCGGCGCGGCTGTGGATCGACCGCTGCTTCGAGATGCGCGGCTTCGGAGCGGTCGTGACGGGCACGCTGATCGGCAGCGCGCTCGCGGCCGGCGACGCCGTCGAGCTGTTTCCCGGCGGCGCGCGCGCGCGCGTGCGCGGGCTCCAGAGCTTCGGCGCGAGCGCTGCGTCGGTAACGCCGGGCACGCGCTGCGCGGTGAACCTGCAAGGCGTCGCGCTCGCGGAGCTCGCGCGCGGAATGCTGCTCGCGGTGCCCGCTGCGCTCGCGCCTTCCGCGCGCTTCGACGTCTCGCTGCGCTGGCTCGCGAGCGAGCCGCTCGGCGGCGAGAGGCCCGTCGCGTGCGAGCTGCTCGCCGGCACTGCGGTGCAGCGCGCGCATGTCGCCCCGATCGGCAGCGCCGTCCTCGAGCCGGGTGCGCGCGGCTTCGCGCGCATTCACCTCGATGACGGCGCGCTCGCGCTGCTTCCGGGCGATCGCTTCATCGTGCGCGGCTTCGCGGCCGGCGCGACGCTCGGCGGCGGCGAGGTGCTCGACGCTGCGCCGCCGCGGTGGCGGCGCAGCGCGCCCGAGCTCGCGGCCGGGCTCGCCGTGCTCGCAAGCGGCTCGCTCGCGGAAGGGGTCGCGCTGCGGATCGCGCGCGGCGGGTTCGCCGGCATCTCGCGCGACGCGCTCGCGCGGCAAACCGGGGCCGAGCGCGCGCCGCTCGCTGCGGCGATCGAGGAGGTGATCGCGCGCGGCGCCGCGATCGCGCTCGGCGATCGCAGCTTGGCCGCTGCCGAAATCGTCGCGGAGGCCGAGCGGCGCGTCGCCGCGGCGCTCGCGCAATTCCACCGGGCGAATCCGATCAAGCCGGGCATGCCGAGGGAGACTCTGCGCGGCGTGCTGCCGGCGAACGCGCCGCTCGCGCTGTTCGAGCGCGCGCTGGGCACGCTCGCGGAGCGCGGCGAGATCGCGCTCGAGGGCGAGCTCGCGCGCGCGGCGTCGTTCGCGCCGCGCCTCTCGGCGCGCGAGGAAGCGCTCGCCGCGCGGCTGCGCGAGAGCGCGCGCGCCGCGGGGCTCACGCCGCGCACGCTGCGCGAGTGGGAGAGCGAGCTCGCGTCCGACGCCGAGGAGCTGCACGAGCTGCTCGCACATCTCGAGCGCGCAGGAGCGCTCGTGCGCGCGCCGGGCGAGCTGTGGTTCGACGCCGAGGCCGTCGCGGCGCTGCGCGCGAAGCTGGTCGCGCATCTCGAGATGCACGGCGAGATCGGCACCGCCGCCTACAAGGAGCTGATCGGCGCCACCCGCAAGTTCGCCGTGCCGCTGATGGAGCTATTCGACAGCGAGCACCTCACCGTGCGCCGCGGCGACGCCCGCGTGCTGAAGCGCCGACCGAAATAAGTCACCAGATCGGGGACGTTCATACTTGCCGGTGACTTACGTGCCAGCCTTGCGCGCAGCACGCGCTGCTCCGCGCAGGATGGCTGCGTGAGTGACGCCAAGACGCAGCGCCACCTCTCGCGCGGGGAGACGGTGCACCGCGATCGCAACTCGCGCGATTTCGGCGCGCGCTCGAGAGGCCTCTCGCCGCCGCGATCCGGACGTGATCGCGCGCGGCGCGATCCCGAACTCCGCGGCCACGCGCACGATCGCATCGTCGAGCTGGGGGAGA
>DASTOI010000278.1:0-2825 GCA_035762585.1 Myxococcota bacterium | reverse complement strand
GGAACCAGAGCAGCTTCATCGCGGCGCCCTCCGACGAAGGCCGGGCGCGAGGGTGCCAGAGGCGCGCGCGCGGCGCTCAGCGGCCCGCGCGGGCGGCTACGGCGTCGAGAGGTCGAGCGTGACGTCGCTCAGCACGCCGTGCGCGGGCGGCGCGGTGACGGTTTCGCGCGCGGGCGACGCCGAGAGCGGGTAGCCCGCTTCGGATTCGCCGGCGAAAACGATCGTCGCGGAGGTCGCCGTCGTCGAGCGCAGCACGAGCGCGTTCGCGTTGCCGAAACCGGTGCCGCCGAAGTAGCCGCCGGCGAGCAGGTCCATCAGATCGGGCGTGAACACCGCGAGGAACGCCGAGCGCGCGCCGGGGAGCTCGAACTGATGCGGCCCGCCCGCGATCGGCAGATCGGGAGAGTGCGTGCCGCCGGTGACGTAGATGCGGTCCTGGTCGTCGACGTCGACGCCGGTGCACGCGTCGCCCTGCCCGCCGCCGTAGAGGGTCGTCGCCTCGAGCTCTGCGGCGTCCGGTGCGATCTTGGCGATGCCGCAGTCTGCAGAGAAGAAGCCGCCGTTGTCGCTCCCGTTGAAGGTCGGGTCGAACGGGTCGCCGTCGTTCGGATTGAAGTCGGAAGAGCTCGCGAAGCCGGCGATCACGATCGAGTCGTCGCTCTGGAGCGCGAAGCCTGCGCTGTCGATCGCCTCGACGCCGCTTCCGCCCATGTAGGTGGACCAGATCATCGGCCCGTCCATCCCGAACTTCGCGAGGAAGAAGTCGGTGCCGCCGCCGAACTCGGTGTCGAAGCCGCCCTGCGCGATGTCCTCCGTTTCGAGGACCTCTTTCGTGTCCGGGTCCTGCGCTTCGATGCGTTGCACACTGTCCGTGTGGAACAGCACGATCGGGTTCCCTTGCGAGTCGAGCCGCACGAAGCCCGCTGTGCTCTCGTCGCCGGTCCCGCCGACGTAGGTCGCCCAGAGCAGAGAAGCGCCGTCCGGCGCGAGCTTTGCGAGCAGGCCGTCGATCCTCCCGGCGAGACCCTGCGAGTCCATGCTCGGCTGCACCGAACGGTCGCCGGCCTGCAGAGCGGTGAGGATCACCGGCGGCAGGTTGCGAATCGCGGCGGGCTCGAGCGGCCCGTCTTGATTGCCGTCCGTATCGGGGTCGATGTCCGGGTCAGGATCCGGGAAGAACGCGCTCGGCGAGCGCACCGAGAACGTCAGATAGATCTCGCCGCCGTTCGGATCGACCGCGACGTCGCGCACGACACTGGTGCGGGGGTCGAGGTCGTCGTTGAAGTCGGTGACGTTGTCGTCGTTCGCCGTCGACGTGTCATCGATGTAGGTGTCGGCCTCGAACGTCCCGCTCCCGAAGTAGGTCGCCCAGAGCAGCGCGCCGTTCGCGTCGAGCTTCGCGACGAAGCCGTCGCGCGCCGGGTCCGTCGTGCTGGGGACGCAGACCGCGCCCGCGGGCGTTCCGCTCGGAAGCTGGTTGGGGTCGCACGCGCCCGCGCCGCCTTGGAACGTCTCGAGCACCGCGCCTGCGGTCACCGGGAAGCCCGCAGCGGCGCTGCCGCCGATCACGACCTCGTCGCCGGGCGCGAGGTCGATCGCGTAGCCGCGATCGGGCCCGGCGCCGCCAAGGAACGTCCACCACACCACCTGGCCGGCCGTGTTGAACTTCGCGACGAACGCGTCTTCGGAGCCGCCGTGCGCTCGCACCGGCGCGCCGTCCAGCAGATCCACCGAGAGCGCGCCGCCGACGACGTAGGCGTTGCCGGCCGAATCGAGCACGACGTCGCGCACGACGTCCGCGAGATCGTCGCCTAGGTAGGTCGAGAAGTTCACGACGGTCGTATTCGCCGGGGGTGGATTGTTCGGGCGCTTCACCGGATCCGAGTTGCTGCATCCCGCGAGCAGGGCTGCGGCCAGAAGAGCGCGTCGTCGCAAGGGGACCCCCGGAAAAGGCGCGGAGGCTACGGAAAGCGCTTCGCGGCCGGTAGCCAGCAAGCGAAGCGCGCAGCGAGGCGTAGTCTTCGAAGCCGAGCGAAGTCGAACTGCGGCCTCCGCGTGCGTTGGACCCTCGGCGTGCGTTGATCGCGCATCCGGAGTCGTTCTCCCCAGGAACCCGCCGGACGCGCCGCGGTCGCGCGGTTGCGGCAGCATCGCAGCGATGGACAGCCTGAAGCTGAGAATGGCGTTCGCCGAGCCCGAGCCGGTCGAGTTCGAAGTTCCGAGTGGGCTCGTCTGGATCGAGCGCGAGCCGCAGCGCGCCGCGCTCTACACGCCCGACGAGATCGATCCCGCGAAGCGGTATCCGCTGCTGACGGTGCTGCACGGCGCCGGCCGCCAGGACGAGGCGCTGATGCGGGCCTACCGGTTCGAGGCGCAGCAGCGGCAGGCGTTCGTGCTGGTCGCGCGCTCGCGCCATTACACCTGGGACCTGATCGCGTTCGCGTCGGGCGGCGCGAGCCCCGACGGCGAGCCGCCCGCGCTGCGGCCGGATCTCGACTTCCTCGAGTATGCGTACGACCTGATCTACCGCCGCTACCCGATCGATCGCGCGCGCCAAGGGCTGATCGGGTACTCGGATGGCGCGAGCTACGCGCTCTCGGTCGGGCTCTCGAATCCTGAGCATTTCTGCGCGATTGCGGCGTGGGCGGCCGGCTTCGTCGCGCTCGACGACGGCATCGAGGCCCCGGGCACGAAGCGGCCCGCCGTGTTCCTCGAGTACGGCACGCACGATGAAATCTTCCCGTTCGAGCGGGTCGCGAAGCCGATGAGGCGGCAGCTCGAGGAGCTCGGCTGCCACGTCACCTTCCGGGTCGACGAGGGCGGCC
>DASTOI010000277.1:0-5923 GCA_035762585.1 Myxococcota bacterium | reverse complement strand
GCCGGCGCCGCGCGCCAGCTGCGCGAAGCGCTGCGCCGCGCCGACGACGATCCCGCGTTCCACTCGCTGCTCGGAGCGGCCTATCGCCAGCTCGGCCGACGCGAGGATGCGCGAGAAGCGTTCGCGCGCGCGATGGAGCTCGCAGAGGACGAAGACCAGCGGGGTGCGCTCCAGCGTAAGCTCGAGCTGCTCGGCGCGCTCGGCCCGCGTCGTTGAGGAGGAGCAGATGATTCTCGGGCTGCATCATGCCGCGCTCGCGGTGCCGGATCTGGAGAAGGCGCTCCCCTTCTATTGCGGCGTCATCGGCTTTCGCGTGGTGATGGAGGCCGAGCTTCCGCCCGGCTACGCGCCGATGAACGCCGCGTTCGGCGTCGCGAATGCGGCGTGCAAGGTGCGGATGCTCCGCAAGGGCAACTCGTGCATCGAGCTGTTCGAGTTCGCCGACGCGAAGCCCGGAGATCCGAGGCGCCCCGTGAATCAGCTCGGGATCACGCACTTCGCGCTCGTCACGGACGACTACCTGAAGGACTACGAGCACCTCGTGGCGAATGGCGTCGTCTTCAACGCGCCGCCGTTCGGCGCCGCGCCGCAGCGCTTCGCGTACGGGCGCGATCTGTTCGGCAACGTGATCGAGCTGCTCGAGCACGCGCCCGGCGACGCGGCGGCGCTGCGCTTCGAGGATTGACGGAACGTCCTACGGCGCCAGGAAGCCGCCGTCGACCGGCAGCGTTGCGCCGGTGATGTAGGCCGCCGCCGGGCTCGCGAGCCAGACGATCGTACGCGCGACGTCGTCCGGCTCGCCGACACGGCCGAGCGGCACGTTCGCGACGATCGCCGGCGGCCACTCCGTCACGGCGCCGCGCAACATCGGCGTATCGATCGGGCCCGGCGCGATGCCGACGACGCGCACACCCGCCGGGCCGAGCTCGAGCGCCGCCGCCTTGGTGAGCTGGACGACGGCCGCCTTGCTCGCGGCGTAGAACGAGCTGCCGGGATAGACCACGCGGAACCCCTGCACCGAGGCGAGGTTCACGATCACGCCGCTCCGCTGGCGCGCCATCACGCGTCCCGCGTGCTTGATCCCGAACACGACGCCCTTCACGTTCACCGCGAGCACGGCGTCGAGCGTCGCTTCGGTCTGGTCGACGAGCGGCGCCCAGGTCCCGATCACGCCCGCGTTGTTCACGAAGACGGCGAGCCGCGGCGCGAGCGCGAGCGCCTTCTCGACTGCGGCCGCGACTTCCCCCTCGCGCGCGACGTCGGTCTTCACGAACGAGCCGCCGCCGCCGCGCTTCTCGATCTGGCGCAGCGTCTCCTCGCCGCTCTTCTCGTCGCGCTCGGCGACGACGACGCGCGCGCCTTCCGCCGCGAAAGCGAGCGCGATCGCGCGGCCGAGGCCCGCGCCGGCTCCCGTAACAACCACCGCGTTCCCAGCGAGCTCGTTCGCCGCCGCGCTCATCGCATGACTCGCGTCGCAGCGTGCTTCGCCGCGAGGAAGCCGAACACCATGCCCGGCGCGATCGTCCCGCCCGCGCCGCCGTAGGTCATGCCCATCGGCGAGCCCATCACGTTGCCGGCGGCGTAGAGGCCTGGGATCGGCGAGCCGGCGTGATCGAGCACGCGCGCATGACGATCCACTCTCGGCCCGCCCTTCGTGCCGAGACAGCCGCTCTTCACTTCGACCGCGTAGAACGGCGCCTTCGCGAGCTTCCCGAGCGTCGCTTCGCGCGTGAGCTTCTTGCTCGGATCTCCCCACCAGGTGTCGTTCGCGCTCTCGCCGCGCGCGAAGTCGGCGTCGCGCCCCGCTTCGACCATCGCGTTCCAGCGCGCGACGGTCTCTGCCAGCGCGTGATCGGAGATGCCGAGCTCCTTCGCGAGCGCCGCGAGCGAGGGCGCGCAGGTGAGCCACACGGGCGCGGGCTTGCCCGGCGCCGCATCCCAGCCGAAGCCGTACTTCTCGTAATAAGCGTGATCGAAGATCAGCCAGCACGGCAGGTTGCGATAGTCGAAGCGCGAGACGTCCATCTCGTGGAACGCAGCGCCGAACGCGTTGTAGTTCGCCGCCTCGTTCGTGAATCGCCGCGCTTCGCGGTTCACCATGATCGAGCCGGGGAACGTGCGCTCGCACGTGATCAGCACCGCGCGCGTCCCGCCGCCCGCGCTCGGAACCTCGGCGACCGGCAGCCACCACGCTTCGCGCATGTTCGCGAGCGCGGCGCCCGCCTTCATCGCCATCACGAGCCCATCGCCGGTGTTCGTCCGCGGCGAGACGCGGCCGTTCATCGGCCCGCGCAGGAACGCTGCGACGAGCCGGTCGTTCCACTCGAAGCCGCCGGTCGCGAGCACGACGCCGGCGCGCGCGCTCACCTCGGCGCCGCTCTCGAAACGCACGCCGCTGACGGCACCGCGCTCCTGCACGAGCAGCGCCGCGCGTGCGCCCGTGTGGACCTCGACGCCGCGATCGAGGCACGCCTTCAGCAGCCGCCCGATCAGCGCGAGGCCGCGGCCGCGCTCGTCGTTCGCGCGCCGGCGCGCGAGCTCCGCTTCCGAAATCGACTTCGGCAGCGGCTGACCGAGCGGCGTCTCGCCCATCGTCGTAATGACTTCGTCGTAGAAATCGCCCGCGTCGACGCGCGCCGCCCAATCGCCCAGCTCTTTGTAAGAGAACATCGGGCACTCGAGGCTGCGCCCGCCGCGCGGCTTGCCGCCGGGATGCTCGGGGTGGTAGTCGGGAAATGCGCCGACCGATTGGAACTGCACCGGCGAGCTCGCTTCGAGCCAGCGCACCATCTCGGGCCCGGTCTCGACGAACGCCCGCACGAGCGATTCCTCCATCAGCCCGTGCGACATCGAGAGCAGGTATCCGACCGCCTCCTCGGTGCTGTCGGGGATCCCGGCCGCCCGCATGTGGTGGTTGTTCGGGATCCAGATCATCCCGCCAGACCACGCCGTGGTTCCGCCGACGCGATCGCTCTTCTCGTAGAGCGCGACCGAGAGGCCCGCCGCACGCGCGACGAGCGCGGCCGTGAGTCCGGCGCCGCCGCTCCCGAGCACGACCAGGTCTGCCATCGGTTCCTCCGCCTACGATTGAACACGTTACACCGAAGGATTCCGATTGGGGGCGCGCCTGCCCCTGCGCGATGCTGGGGGCGAGGTCCTCGCATGCCGTATCCCCGAGCGAGCGCAGCCGACGCCGAGCAATTTCGGCGCGATGGCTACCTCGCGGTGCGAGGCGCGATCGATCCGCGCGACCTGACGACGCTGCAGGCGATCTGTGACCGCCTGCTCGAGCAGCGCGACAAAGTGGCGTTCGACTGGGCGTGGGAAGCCGGCACCGAGCGCGGGCAGCGCAAGTTCAAGATCGTGCAGACGAGCCCGAGCCTGCTCGACAAGACGGCGCTCGCGAACGAGCGCTTCCGGCTGTGGGCCACCGAGTTCGCGTCGGCGCTGCTCGGGCAGCCCGTCGAGTTCTGGTACGACCAGTTCCTCGCGAAGCCTCCGTTCGAGGGCGCGCGCACGCCGTGGCACCAAGACGAGGGTTATTGGGGCCGCAACCTCGAGGAGCGCGGCATCACGTGCTGGATGCCGTTCCACGACGTCGATCCGTCGAACGGCTGCATGCACTTCGTCCCCGGCGCGCATCGGCTCGGCGTGCTGCCGCATCGCCAGCCCGAGAACGTGCAGAGCGACCTACTCGTCTGCGACGTCGACGAGGCGCGCGCGACGCCGATCCCGATGGCGCTCGGCGACGTCTCGTTCCACCACGGCAAGATGCCGCACATGACGACCCCTAACAGCTCGCCGCGTTGGCGGCGCGCGCTCACGCAGCACTTCCGCGTGGTCGGCTCGAAGGGCGAAGGCGACCACTACCCGTGGAAGGTGTATGTGAATCAGTTCACGGGTGTGCGGACGAAGCCGGCGGTGCGCTGACGCGCGCGCAAGCGCTGCGGCGCTTCACCCAGTAGGCGCGTGCACGCGCGTGTGAGATTCGCCGCCTCGGCATAGCCGAGCCGCTCGGCGATCTCTGCGAGCGGCAGCTGGCCGTCGCGCAGCAGCGCCTCCATCTGCTCGCGGCGCAGCTCGTCCTTCAGCGCCTGGAAGGTCGTGCCCGCGTCCTTCAGCTGACGAATCAGTGTGCGCCGTGAGACGCCGAGCTGCGCTGCGACCCCGTCGGCCGAGGGGATCTGCGTGACCGGCACCGCCTCGCGCGCGCGCTGCTCGATGCGGCTCGCGAGCATGGCGCGCACGCGCGCCGCGACGCCGTCCGCCGCAGCGTCCGCGAGGATCGCCTCGCACTGCGAGGTGGTCGACGCGAACGCGGCGTCGTTGCGGAACGCCGAGGGCAGCGCGCAGATCGCCTCCGGAACTTCGAGCCTCAGCTGGGCCGCATCGAACGCGTGCGCCCCGCGGAGCCACCGGCCATAACAAGCGTGGTGCGCGGGCCTCGCGTAGGGGAAATGCCAGCGCGTCTCCTCTGCGCTGGCACCGGCCGACTCCAGGTAGCTCTGGAAGATCACGCTCAGGGTCTCGCAGCTGCGGCGCATGAAGGGCAGCGCGATCTCGCCGAGCTCGAAGTGGAGCTGGAGGTCGAAGCGCCGGTACGAAAAGCGGCAGCTCGTGTAGGGCGTACGCGTCTGGATGTAGCGACTCAGGAAGACGAGGCCGTCGCGGATCGTCGGCGCCGACATCGCACCGAAGCCGGCGGCGCCGTGGTTCGCCATGCTGAACAGCTCGCCGAGTCGGAAACCGAAGTCGGCCTCGGGGTGGAGCTCGCCGAAGCGCTCCAGCACGCGCGCGTAGTCCGCGACGGACATCCGCTCGCTCCGCTCGAGATCCGTCAGCGAGAAGCCGAGGCCCGCGAGCAGGTCGCAGCCGCGTTCGCGCGCCTTGCGGACCATCACGATCGCGTAGTCGGTAGGCATTCGCGTCATCGGCGCCCTCCGGCGCAAAGTGACAAGCATTCTGTCACACGCGGCCATTCGCGACGACACGCGCGCTGCATAGGCTGGTCGGCAGTGATCGGGAGGTGCCGATGCGCCTCGGCTTCGTGTACGACGTTCCGCCCGAGCCGCTCGATCCAGCGCGCACGCGCTTCGTCGACGCGGTGCGATTCGTGTCGGCATCGAGTCGCGCGAGGTAGACGACGCGTCGCTGCGTGAGGCGTACGCGAGCGACGCGCAGCTCGCGGCGCGCGTCGACGCGATCCTCGGCGACGCGGCCGTCTCCGACCGCGGCGTGAGCCTCCACGTGTGCGGCGCGGACGACGGCCACGAGTACTTGCGCTTCGACTGCTTCGAACGCGAGCCGCACTATCACTACAGCCACCGCGTCGCACCGGGCGCGACCGCCGTGAATCATTGGGTCCCGTTCGACCGCGCCGCCTGCGGCGACATGTTGGCTTGGGCGCTCGAGCGCATCCGCTCGCGGCTTCCCGAGATGCTTCGCGAAGCGCGCGGAGAGCACCTGCTGCCGAAGCTCGAACCCGCCGCAATCGCGCGCGCGCTGCGCGAGGTCGAACGGCTGGCGCGTGGCGGCCGATGAGCACGCTCAGCCTGGCACAGAGCGTGCGCGATCTCCTCGACCGCGAGGAGATCCGCGAGCTGACCGCACGCTACGCGCACGGCGTCGCGCTCGGCGACGGCACCGCGGTCGCGAGCCTGTTCACCGACGACGCCGTCTTCTCGACGGAAGGCGGCGACGAGATGCAGCTCCCGAACGTCCTGCGTGGCCGCGACGCGATCACGAAGTTCTACGCCGGGCTCCGCCCCGGCGCGGCGCTGCCGTGTGTCCACAACCACGTGATCCAGCTCGACGGCGAGCGCGCCACGGGCTCCTGCACGCTCGAAGTGCGGATCGCGCTCGGAGGCCACAGCCTGAGCGGCGCCGGTTATTACGAGGATGCCTATCGGCGCGAGGGTGGGCG
>DASTOI010000276.1:0-12726 GCA_035762585.1 Myxococcota bacterium | reverse complement strand
GTGCGCGTTCACGCCGTTCAGCGAACAGACCGTGACGATGCGGCCCCAGCTCTGACGTCGCATGTAGGGGTAGGCCGCCTGCATCGCCCAGAACGCGCTCATCAGGCCGGTGCGGAAGCCGTGCTCCATCAGCGCGTCGGACTTCTTCTCGAGCCGTCCGATCTGCCCTCCGCCCCAGGCATTGTTGACCAGCACGTCGAGGCGGCCGAAGCGCGTGACCGCGAGCTCCACGGCGGCGCGCACCTGGTCCTTCACACCGACGTCGGTCGCGATGAACTCGGCGCGGACGCCGAACTCCTTCACGATCTCTTCCTCGCACTGCTTGCCGCTCGCGGCGTCGCGCTCGGCGAGCACGAGGGCTGCGCCCTCGGCTGCGTAACGGCGCGCGATGCCGCGCCCGATGCCGGCGCCGGCGCCCGTAATGAGCGCCACGCGATTCGTCAGCTGCCCCATCGCTCGCTCCTCTCCGCGCGGCGCTACGCGCCGCCTGCGCCGCTGCCGAAGCGAGCGATCAGCTCGTCGTCGCGGCGGAAGTCGAAGGTGTACCGGCCGCGTCCCTCGCGCACGAACCATTCGTACGAGTCGCGATAGCCGTCTTCGAGGCCGAAACGCGGCGCCCAAGGCAGCTCCGCCAGCGCCTTCTCGATCGAGAAGTACACGCTGCCCGTCAGCGCCTCGCCCCAGTGCACGAGCGGCGGCGCCGCGAGCCGCGCGACCTCCATCGGCACGTGGAGCAGCCGCGCCTCGACGCCGACTGCGCGCGCCATCAGGTGGACCATCGCGCTGACGGTCGCCGCCTCGCGGCCGACGACGTTGTAGGTCTGGGCAACCGAGCGCTCGGTCTCGATCACCGACGCCATCAGCGAGGCGACGTCTGCGACGTGGATCAGGTGCACGAGCGCGAGGCCGTCGCCCGGAATCGGAATCGGCCGGCGCTGCTCGAGGCGCGCGAAGAACACCGGATCGCGCGACGCGAGCGGCGAGAGCGGGCCGAGCGTGTGGCCGACCCGCAGCGTCGTGAACGGAAAGCCGCTGCGCGCTTGCTCTTCCGCGAGCAGATTCTCGCAGCGCACCTTCCCGACGCCGTACGCCTTTCTCGGATCCTCGTCGCTCGGATCGTGGCGCCGGAAGCTCTCGCTCACCGGCTGGACGAAGCTGCGGCGGTAGACCGCGGTCGAGCTCGTGAACACGAAGTGCCTAACACGTCCGCGGAAGAGCTCGATCAGCGGTTCGACGTCTTTCGGCGCATAGGCCGTGTTGTCGAAGACCGCGTCGAATGTGTCGCGAACGGGGCCGAGCACTTCTTCGAGCACGCCCGGCTGCTGGCGATCGCCGTGCAGCCGGCGCGCGCCGGGCGGCAGCGCCGCTTCGTGACTGTTCATCACGGTGACCTCGTGCCCGCGCCGCGCGAGCTCGAACACGAGCTGCAGGCCGATGTAGCGATTGCCGCCGAGCACGAGCACGCGCATCGAGAGTTCCCGACTCGGATTTGGCGTCGCGCCGCTCGCGACGAAAACGCACGGTGTTAAGTTGGCTCGGCTGCCGCAACCCCCGCTCGGCACGCGATGCAGATGCGATCCGATGGGAGAAGACCGGCCCGATGCCGCGCAGCACGAAGATCGTCGCCACGCAGGGGCCCGCATCCAGCGATCCGCAGCTGGTCGAGCGCATGATCGCCGCCGGCGCCGACGTGATCCGCTTCAACTTCTCGCACGGCGGCGACGAGGCCGACCGCCTCGCGCGCGCGAAGATGGTGCGCGAGGCCGCGCGCAAGGTCGGCCGCGAGGTCGGCATCCTCGTCGACCTGCAGGGCCCGAAGGTGCGCGTCGGCCGCTTCGCGGGCGGAAGCGTGCAGCTCGCCGCCGGCGCGCGTTTCGTGCTCGATCCGAGCTGCACGCTCGGCAACGCCGAGCGCGCGGGCCTCGACTACCACGATCTGCCGCGCGACGTGAAGGGCGGCGACGTGCTGCTGCTGAACGACGGGTTGATCGTGCTCGACGTCGAGCGCGTGATCGGTCAGGAGATCCACACGGTCGTCCGCGCCGGCGGCGAGCTCGCGGACAAGAAGGGCATCAACAAGCAGGGCGGCGGGCTCTCGGCGAGCGCGCTCACCGAAAAGGACGCGCGCGACATCGAGATCGCGCTGAAGTGCGGCGCGGACTTCATCGCGGTCTCGTTCGTGAAGAGCCGCGGCGACGTCGAGCTCGCGCGGCAGCTCGCGGCGCGCGCGGGCGCAGCGCGCGGCGCCTCGCCCTTGATCATCGCGAAGATCGAGCGCGCCGAGGCGATCGCGACGCTCGACACGATCGTCGCCGCCGCCGACGGGATCATGGTCGCGCGCGGCGACCTCGCCGTGGAGGTGGGCAACGCGCGCGTGCCGGCGCTGCAGAAGCGCATGATCGCGGCGGCGCGCAAGGCGCAGAAGCTCGCGATCACGGCGACGCAGATGATGGAGTCGATGATCCTGAGCCCGATGCCGACGCGCGCCGAGGTCAGCGATGTCGCGAACGCGGTGCTGGACGGAACGGACGCGGTGATGCTCTCCGCGGAGACCGCCGTCGGCCGCTATCCGCTCGAGACGATCGAGGCGACCGCGGCGATCGTCACCGAGGCCGATCGCTCGGAGCAGGTCGAGCTGGACCTGCAGTTCCTCAACCAAACATTTTCGAAGGTGAGTCAGTCGATCGCGTACGGCGCGCTGTTTACCGCCTACCACCTGCGCTGCGCGGCGATCTGCACGCTGACGGAGTCGGGGCAGACGTCGCTCTGGATGAGCCGCCACGACGTCGACGTCCCGATCTACGCGCTCACGCCGATCGAGTCGACGCAACGCCGGCTCGCGCTCTATCGCAATGTGCATCCGGTCTTCATGGGTCGAACGAACGATCGCGAGGGTGCGCTGCGCGCGGCCGAGCGCATTCTGCTCGAGCAGGGCGCCGTGCAGCGCGGCGACCTGATCGTGCTCACGGTCGGCGAGCCGATGGGCCAGCCCGGCGGAACGAACACGCTGAAGATCGTGCGCGTCGGCGAGCACGCCGGCGCGAGCTGAAGCTCCCGCCCGGCCCGAGCTGGAGCTCGCGCCCGGCGTGCGCGCCGCAGCGTTCAGCTCGCGCTGGGCCTCGCGCCGGCGCGCTTCGCGTAGTGCCGCTGCTCGAGCGCGTCGCTGCCGACCGCCGCGATTGCGCGCTGAAGCGCGCCTTCGCGGCACTCGTTGTACGCGACCTGCGTCGCCGCAGAGCGGCTCGCGAGCGGCGCGCACACCCGGCGCGCGGCGGCGTGCAGGCGGCGATACAGCTCGTCGACGTCCGCCGGCTTCTGCAGATCGAGGCCGTCCGTCGACACGATCACCGAGCGCTGTTCGGTGGAGTCCGCGTGAGCGGCGCCAACGGACCCGAGCAGAGCGAACGAGACGCCGAGTGCGAGCTTCTTCGCGCGAATCATGAGAGCTCCTCTTGGGCGCTCCCCTAAGACGCGAAGCGGTTGCGCGCGGTTCGTGACGATTTGCGGATCGCCCAAAAAAAATCGCGACGAAAATCGTGACGCGCCGGCGAACGCGCGCACCAAAAGTCGCGGCGCTCGGGGCAGTACCCCGAGCGCCGCGAGCGACCGGACTACTTCGCCGCGACGGTGGCGGCGCTGCGGCCCGACTTCGCGAGATGCAGGCTCGCGAGTGCATCGTTGTGCGCCGACGCGACCGCGCCGTCGACCGCCTCGTTCATGCATTTGCGCCACGTGATCTGCATCGCAACGCCGCGGCCCTCGGCCCCGCGGCACACTTCGCGCGCCGCGCCGCGGATTCGGCTGTACAGCGCGTCCACCCCGGCCGGGTGATCGAGGTTCAGATCCGCGGTGGAGACGGTGACCTGCTTCGGCTCGTCCGAGCGCGCGAGCGCCGGCGCCGCGAGCGCCGCCGTGGCGAACGCGAGCGAAAGAGTGAGGGCGAGCGTCTTCATTGGGGGGCCTTTCGGTTGAGCGCCTGTGATTCGCGCGTGGCGACGGCGGCGCAGTTGGGTGGCCCCACGTTTCGGCAGTCGCATCGCGTACTGAAGGCAAAATCACACGCCGAGGGCGGCTCGCGTGAATTCATTAGGCGGAAACGGACGCGCGTTCTCGGGATTGGGACGACGCACGTGGACCGGGCGGGTTGCCGGCGGTCAGCTCTCGCGGTCGCCTCGCGACCAGCCTCGCTCCTGCATGCAGTTCTCGCGGATGCGCTTGCCGAACGGGCGGAACAAGCTGGGGCGCACGTTCGGGTAGAGGCGGAACTCGATGCCGACGCCGCCGCGCACGTAACCGTTGGCGTAGCCGGCGATGTCCGTCGCTCCGAGCGAGCACTCGTGGAAGTCGCCATACCAGTCCTGGCGACCCTTCCCCGTGTGCGACCAGGTAGAGCAGCCCGCGAGCGCGAGCGCGGAAGCCACCGCGATGGCGAACGGAACGCGTTTCATCGGCTTCCCCTGACTCGAGAGCGGGGCTGAGCTTCGCCCCTGTATCGGCCAGTTGCCAGCAGAATCTGCGCGCTGTTTTTCATTGGGGCGAGCTGCCCTTCTCGGGGTCGGTGCGCACGGCCTGCATCGCCGCTGCCGCGCACAGCCGCTCGATGCCGTAATCGCGGGGGTCCTGCAGCTCCCCAGCGGCGACCATCGTGTCGAGGATCCTCTCCGTATAGGTGTACTGATCGCGTTCCGCGTAAGCGGCGCGCCGCTCGCGCACTTCGGGCGCATCGAGCTCCGCGCAGTGCGAGAGGATCGCGGGCTTCACGTGCTTCCAACGGCCTTCGAGCACGACGTTCGGCAGATACGACTCGTCCCATTCCGGTGAGACGTAGGGCCGGAGGTCGAACGGCTCGCGCATCGTCCAACCCGCGTCGGTGCGCTCGAGCAGCGGCGTCTCGCCGTCGCAGAGGTCGATGTACCAGCGCAAGCCCTGATAGTTCGCCTCGAGATCGGCCGGAGAGATCACGCCCGAGATCACGCCGCCGAGCACGGTCGTCTCGATCGCGATGCCGCGACGCGTCGCGAACTCCACCGCCTCGTCGTGCGAGAGGCCGCGCGCGCGCGCGCCGTCGTACCAATCGAGGTAGTAGTGCCCCTCGGAGAAGAAGTGGGAGATCTTGTCGGTGCCGAAGCGAACGCCATCGACCTCGATCGTTGGGCTCGGCGGCACGGTCCGGCCGAGGTCGTACCACGCGACGCCGCCGTAGATCCAATTCCGGCGGTACTCGAGCTCCTCTTCCTGCGTCGCGGGGATGCGGTTCAACACCGACGTGCGCTGCGCCCACAGCTCGATCTTCTGGAAGATGAAGAGCGTGTAGCGATCGTGGATCGCCTCGAGCGCGTCGCGGCACGAGGCGTTGCGGCCGCCGTTCACGGCGTTGATCTCGGCGAGCGCGGCGTCGAGCTCGAAGTTGATCTTCGCGTTCAGCGCGTCGCTCGAGTCGGCGAGCGGACGCAGCCACGCGTAGAACTGATCGGTCTCGAGCGCGCGCGCGGGCGACGCGAATGCGAGCGCGAGCGCGAGCGCGCCCAACGCGAACGTCGCGACTCGACTCCCTCGCGTCAGAAGCCCCACCCGATCCCTCCGGAGAACAGCCACGGCTCGCCGCGACCGTGCTCGCCGATGCGACGGTAGACGCCCATCGTCAGATTCAAGCTCACGACCGTGAACTGCCCCTCCACGCCCGCGTGCCACTCGCGATCCGGCCGATACGGCGTGTCACCCCAGGTCCGCATCACCGACCCCCGCACCGAATAGCCCATATAGCGGCGCGACAGGAAGTATTTGTTGTCGCCGAGCTCGCCGATCAGATACGCGGGGCCGAGGCTCCAGACGGCGCCGCCCACGCCCGCCTCCACGCTCGCGAGCCAGCCGTCGACCTCGCACTGAATCGTGCAGTCGTAGGCCTTCGAGCGCTCGCCGATCAGCATGCCGAGGCCGACCGACGCGAGCTGCGGGTACGAGACGCGCGCGCGCGCGAGGCCGAACAGCTGGTGCTCGCGCTCCGTCTCGCGGCGCAGCTCGCGCTCAATCGCGGCGAGGCGCTCCTCGTCGGTCGCGGGCGCGCGCTCGCCCTCCTGTCCGAGCGTCGCGCCGGCCGCGCTTGCGATCAGTGCGGCGACGACGACGTGCGCAAAGCGAGCTCGTGCCGCGAACGCCAACCGCTTCCCCCCGAAAATCGCTTTGCGCGAGGGCGTTTATCGCAGCGCCAGCGCGGCTGGGCAAGCGGCGCGCGCCGCCGGACGGCGCGTCAAGGCCGGGCGGCGCGCATCCGATGCCGTCGCTGTGCAGGCATCCGCGACGCCGCGCGTCGCGTGCGGGGGCGCGCGCAGTGAGACGAAGGCGAACGGAGCTCGGATGACGACGGAACGCCGGCGGACCTCGCGGACGAGGCATCGCCTGCCGGCCGAGATTCTTCATCGCGGCGAGCGCACGCGAGGCTTTCTCATCGACGTCTCGCCGGACGGCGCGTTCGTGCAGATGGAGTCGCCGCTGCCCGTCGGCGAGGAGGCGGAGATCTGGTTCGCGACCGACGGGCTCGCGCCGCAGGTCGCGCGCGCGCGCGTGGTGCGGCGGCGCTCGCTGCCGGCGGCGGCCGCGGCCCTCGGGCGCTCGGGCATGGGCGTCGAGTGGATCGTCGCGCCGGCGTTCGCGCGCGAGATCGACGCCGACGATTCGCATGCGATCGAGGTCGAGATCGACGAGGCGAGCGATGCCGGCGCCGATGCGCCGAGCGAGCCGGCCGAGCCGCCGCACGCGAGCCCTCCGGTGGAATCGAGGATCGCCGCGGCTCCAGTCCTTCCCAACCCATCCGACGAATCGCCGCACATCGCGACGCCCGGCGCTGGTGAATCAGCGGGGGAGATCGTTCGGGTCGAGATGCCGGCGCTCATCGAGCGGACTTCCGTGCTCGGCCCGGCGCTCGTCCGCGCCGACGTCGTCGTGATCGACGAGGGCGAGCTCGGCGGCTTCGAGGCGCTGCTGCGCGCGCTCGGCGCTGCGACGCTGCGCATGCGCTGGGGCGCACAAGCGGAGCCGTTCGCGTGGGAGGCGCCGCCGCGCATCGTGATCGTGTCGGCGCGCGTCGCGCTCGCGGTGCCGCTCAGCGACGCGGTCCTCGGCGCCGGTGCGATCGGCATCGCGGTGTGCGACTCCGACGCGAGCACGCTGCGCGCGCAGCTGCGACGGCAGGGCTACGACCTCGTCGTCCAGCGCGGCGCGCACCCCGCGACGCTGCGCCTCTTGCTCGCGTCGCTGCTGTTCCAGAAGCGCGAACGCCGCGCCGCGCGGAGGCGCGCGTTCGGCGCGCCGATTCGCTTCTGGCGCGGCTTTCGCCGGACGCATGCGGTGCTGCTCGAGCTCTCGCCGAAGAATGCAAGCCTGTTGCTGGCGCGGCCGCTCGCGCCCGGCACGCAGCTCACGATCCGGATCCCGGCGGTGCACGCGGGGGGCCGCCGCCTTTCGCTCCAGGCGTCGGTCGCGCGCAGCGCCCCGGCCGACGACGGGACGTTGGTCGGGCTTCGCTTCGGCGCGCTGTCCCCGCGCAAGCTCGCGAGGCTCGAAGCGCTCGTGAAGCAGCTCGACACCACCGGCCCAATCGCGCAGCCGGGCGCGCGGCACGCGAGCCTGTTCGCGCTTGCCGGGGGCCGCCGCAGCGAGCGGCGCCGCGGCGCGCGCGTGAGGGTCGCGCAGCAAGCGCTCGCGCTCGAAGAGCGCACCGGCGTCGCGCGCGACGTGCTGTTCGGCAGCGATCTCTCGCTCGGCGGCATGCGCATCGAGCCGCATCCGCGAATCGCGCGCGGGGCGTTCCTGCGTCTCGCGCTGCAGCCGCCCGGCGGCGCGCCTCCGGTGCTGCTCGAGGCCGAGGTCGCGCGGGACGACGGCGAGCGCGGGCTCGTGCTTCGCTTCGTCGCGGTCTCGCCGACCACGCGTCTCGCGCTCGAGCGCATGCTCGACGCCGCCGCCGACATCGAGCGCACGCGCCGCACGCAGGCCGCGCGCGAAGAGCGCATCGTGCTCGGCACGCTGGTCACGTCCTGACGAGCTCCGCTCGGCTTCGCCTCGCTGCGCGCGGCCTGCACCGCTTCGCGGTGCTGGGCCGCTTGCTGGAACGACGCCGTCGGTGCGGCTCACGCGCTCGGAGGTTCTTTCTCGATTCGACGCGATAGCCTGCGCCTCCCCATGCCGAACCGCGACGACTGGAAGCCGATCCTCGAGGAGCTGGAGCGCCGCCGCGCGATCTCGCGCGCGATGGGCGGACCGGAGCGGGTCGAACGCCTGATGACCGCGCGCGGCAAGCTCGACGCGCGGCGGCGGCTCGATGCGCTGTTCGATCCCGGCACGTTCGTCGAGTTCGGCGGGCTGGTCGGCGGCACTCAAGCGCCCGGCGACGCGCTCGTCGCAGGCTTCGGAAAGGTCGACGGTCGCAACGTCGTCGCGGCGGCCGAGGACTTCACCGTGCTCGGCGGCTCGATCGGGCACGGCTCCTCGGCGAAGCGCTACCGCGCGGTCGAGCTCGCGCACCAAGAGCGCGTGCCGCTCGTGTTCATGCTCGACGGCGCCGGCCACCGCCTCACCGAGACGGGCGGCTATGGGCGCGCGCCGAACGATCTGCTCGCGCTCGCCGACTTGTCAGGGCGCGTGCCGATGGTCTGCCTCGTGCTCGGCGCGTCCGCGGGCCACGGCGCGCTCACCTCGCCGCTCAGCGACTTCACGATCATGAGCGAGGCCGGCGCGATGTTCACCGGCGGGCCGCCGCTGGTGAAGGCGGCGCTCGGCGAAGACGTGACGAAGGAGCAGCTCGGCGGCCCCGAGATCTGCGCCGAGATCGCCGGCACCGCGCACAACGTCGCGAAGACCGACGCCGAGGCGATCGCGCTCGCGCGCCGATACCTCTCCTATCTCCCGTCGAACTGTTACGGCGCCGCGCCGCATCGCGAGGGGCCCGACGCCGGCCCGCGGCTGCTCGAGGATCTGCTCGACCTGATCCCGCCGAGCGACCGCAAGCCGTACAAGATGCATCGCGTGCTCGAGCGGCTCGTCGACGCCGGCAGCCTGTTCGAGGTCCAGCCCGCCTACGGCGCGTCCCTGATCACCGCCTTCGCGTTCGTCGGCGGCCAGTCGTGCGCGATCGTCGCCAACAACCCGTGGGTCCGGTCGGGGTCCGTGGACAGCGCGGCCGCGATCAAGGCGATGGACTTCCTCGAGACCGCGGGCCGCTTCAACGTCCCGGTGATCTTCCTCGCCGATAATCCCGGCGTGATGGCGGGAACGAAGGCCGAGCGCGAGGGCATCCTCAAATGGGCCGGCAAGATGTTCCGCGCCGAGCGCCGGCTGCGCGTGCCGAAGATCCACGTGACGCTCCGCAAGGCGTTCGGCTTCGGCTCGACGACGATGGGCCACAACCCGTTCGACCATCAGACGCTGCAGCTCTCGTTCCCGAACCTCACGATGAGCTCGATGCCGGCGGGCTCCGGCGGCAAGAGCGCGAAGCTCGACGCGGAGACGCAGGCGCGCGTCGAGGCCGAGCAGCGAGCCGGCGCGTGGCGGATGGCATCGAGCCTCGGCACCGACGACGTGATCGATCCGCGCGAGCTCCGTAACAAGCTGCTGCAGGCGCTCGAGCTCGCGCGCGAACGAATTCGGAACCCGCGCGCCTCGCGCGAGGAGGATCGATCATGAAGTACCGACTGATGGGCAACAGCGGCCTGCGCGTCTCGGAGCTCGCGCTCGGCGCGATGACGTTCGGCACGCAGGGGTGGGGCGCGGACGAGGACGAGAGCCGGCGCGTCTACGACGGCTTCCGCGAGGCCGGCGGCAATTTCATCGACACCGCGAACATCTACAGCGGCGGCACGAGCGAGACCTATCTCGGCGAGTTCATGGGCTCGGAGCGCGATCGCATCGTGCTCGCGACGAAGTACACCGGCGCGACGCGCGCGCGCGACGTGAACGCCGCGGGGAACAGCCGCAAGAACCTGATGGATTCGCTGCACGCGAGCCTGAAGCGGCTGCGCACGGACTACATCGACCTGTACTGGGTGCACGCGCGCGACTTCCTGACGCCGATCGAGGAGGTGATGCGCGCGCTCGACGACGCCGTGCGCCAGGGCAAGGCGCTCTACGTCGGGGTCAGCGACACGCCGGCCTGGGAGGTCTCGCGCGCGAACACGCTCGCGGAGCTGCGCGGCTGGAGCGCGTTCGTCGGGCTGCAGATCCGCTATTCGCTGCTCGATCGCGCAGTCGAGCGCGAGCTCTTGCCGATGGCGAAGGCGCTCGATCTCACCGTGACGCCGTGGGACGTGCTCGGCTCGGGCATTCTCGCCGGCAAGTACAACGCGAACGCCGCCGAGGCCGGCCGCGCGAAGCTGCGCGGCTTCGTGACGGAGCGCGCGTTGGGCATCGCGGGCGAGGTGATCAAGGTCGCGCAGTCATTGGGCCGGACGCCGGCGCAGGTGGCGCTGAACTGGGTGCGCGCAGGGCAGGGCGTGATCGTTCCGCTCGTCGGTGCGCGCACGAAAGCGCAGCTCGACGACAATCTCGGCTGCCTCGAGTTCGAGCTGCCGGCGGAGGCGAAGGCGCATCTCGACGACGTCAGCAAGATCGAGCTCGGCTTCCCGCACGAGTTCCTCGCGCAGTTCAAGCCGGGCAGCGTCGTGAATCACCGCGCGTGAGGGCAAGCGCCCTATCGGACTGACTCCGCTCGCTTCGCTCGCTGCGCGCTTCGCTTGCGGCGCGCGCTGGCTCTCGGCGGGCGGTCGTCAGCCGCGCAGGAAGCGCGCCATCGCCCGCCGCGCGAGCGGCGCGAGCAGCGGCCTGAGCAGGCGGCGCCAGAGCGGGGCAGGCGGGGTGTTGCCGGCGCTCGCGAAGGTCTCGAGCCCGAGCTCGGCGCGGAAGTCGCTGGAGGCGAGCTCCGAGGTGGCGTCGAGCGCGATACCGGTCGCGTCCGCGATTCGCGTCATGCGCTCGAAGTTCCCGATCACGGCAGCGGCCTCGACCAACGCGGCGCTGCCGGCCTTGGCGCGCAGCGCGTCGCGCGCATCCGCGAGCGCGGCGGCGTCTCCGCGCAGCGCAGTCTCGGCGAACGCGCAGAGCTGCGCGGCGTGCGCGACGCCGGCCGCCTCGTCGCGCGCGCCGTCGCTGATCGCGCGCAGATCGACCTCGCCTTCGTTCGCCTCGACGCTCGCCCGGAGCATCAGCGCGTGCGAGGTCGTTCAATAGAAGCACGCATTCAGCGCAGAGACGCGGCCGGCGACGAGCTCCATCTGGGCGCGGTCGAGCGCGCGGCCGGTGTCGAGCTGCATCATGCGCTCGAGCGTGAGGTATTGGGCGCCGGCGAGATCGCGCCACGCGCGCACCTCGTTCGGTGCGAGCGTGAGCGCACGGATGACGTTCGCCGCGCGCAGCTTGCCGTCCACGAGGTACAGATCGCTCTCGGCGGCGCCGACGCGATCGGGGTCGATCATCGGCACCCAGCCTCTCTCGCGAACGAGGCCGTCCGGCCGCGCACGGCTCGGATCGCCGCGGAGCGGCGTGGGCAGCGGCTCGAGCGGGAGGCCGAGCGCGCGATGGAACCCGTCCACGCTGATCGCGATCACCGCGACGCCGAGGGCCTCGACGTAGCGCTCGTCGGTCACGCCCTGCGCGGCGAGTCCCTCGTACCACTTGCGCGTGAGGCGCGCGGCGTCGGTCGTCGCGCGATGGATCGCGTCGACGAGAGCGGACGAGAGCGGCGCGCGCGCAGCGTGTGGCTCGGGATCCGAAAAGGACGAGAGCGCGGCCTTGCGCTTCGCGCAGAGCGCGCAGTCGCGCGCTTTCCGCGTCTCCGCCGCGACGGCGACCCGCTCCGCGCCGGTGAGCCACGCGCCGGGCGCCGCGATGTGCGCCCACGCGGCGCGATGCGCGTCCGCGAGGTCGTCACGAATCGGATCGGGAGAAGCGGAGTAGTCGAACGCGGGCATGTCGGCCCTCTCGCGGGTTGCCAGCCTACGCCGCGCGCCGGCGCGTGTGAAGCGGGCTCAGGATCTCGCGGCGCCGGCGCCGCCGCACAGCACCTCGTTCGCATGCATCGTGTCCATGTACTCGCGCCATTCGACGATCTTTCCGCCGCGCGCGCGCATCAAGAAGTGGTACTTGTTGTTATAGATTTTTCCGGACACGTGCCTGCCGTAGGACTCGGCCTCGATCGCGACGCGCTCGCCCTGCGCAGTCAGCGCGTGGATCGTGAAGCGCAGCCCTTCCGGGAACACGGTCAGCACGCCGCGCGCGGCGTCGGAGACCTGCGCGACGCCATAGGTGCCCGAGATCGGCATCGAGCCGGCGGTCCAGCAGGTGCCGCTCGGCGCGTAGGCGGCGACGATCGCGTCGATGTCGGCGCGCGAGACCGCGTCGAGGAAGCGGCGCGCGAGCGCGGTGTTCGTGGCCTCGAGCGAAGGGCGCCTCTCCGCCGCCGGCTTCCGCTGCGCCTTCGTCTTCGTGCGCGGCGTTCGTTTGCGGGCGGCAGCGCTTTTTCTCCGCGCCTTCGTTCGTTTCGCAGCCAAGTCTGTCCCCTACGTCACCAGTAAGTATGAACGTCCCCGGCTTGGTGACTTGTTGCGGGGGAGGGATCACGCGCCGAGGCGGCGGACGGCGGCTTGGGCGGACTCGGCGAGGCTGTCGATTTGCAGCTTGAACGCGCCGACGTCCGCTTGCTTGCCCATCACGTTCTTCAGGTATCGCGCCATCACGCCC
>DASTOI010000275.1:0-2189 GCA_035762585.1 Myxococcota bacterium | reverse complement strand
TGCTCGAGCGCGCCGCTCTTCGCGAGCAGCTCGCGCTGCTCGAGCGCGGTGCGCCAGAGCTCGCCGACGCCCTCTCCGGTCAGCGCGCTCGCCGCGAGCGCGACGGGCTTCCAGCCGAGCGCGATGGGGCGCAGCAGCGCGAGCGCCTGCTCGTGCTCGTGCTTCGTGCGCAGCGCAGCGGCGCGCAGCTCGCCGTCGCACTTGTTCACGACGAGCGCGTCGGCGAGCTCGAGCACGCCGCGCTTGATGCCCTGCAACCCGTCCCCCGCCGCCGGCTGGAGCAGCACGGCGAAGAAGTCGACCATCGAGCGCACTGCGACCTCGCTCTGGCCGATGCCGACCGTCTCGATCACGACGACGTCGAAGCCGGCAGCCTCGCAGAGCAGCATCACCTCGCGGGTGCGGTGCGCGACGCCGCCGAGCGCGCCGCCGCTCGGCGAGGGGCGAATGAACGCGCGCTCCTCGAGCGCGAGCTTCTCCATGCGCGTCTTGTCGCCGAGGATGCTGCCGCCGCTGACCGGGCTCGACGGATCGACCGCGAGCACCGCGACGCGCTTGCCGGCGCCGATCACGTGCAGGCCGAACGCCTCGATGAAGCTGCTCTTGCCGACGCCGGGCGGGCCGGTGATTCCGATTCGCACGGCGCCGCCGGCGTGGCTCACGAGCGCGTCGAGGATCTCCTGGCCGATGCGCTGATGATCGGCGCGCGTGCTCTCGATCAGCGTGATCGCGCGCGCGATCGCGCGCCGGTCGCCGGCGCGGATCGCCGCGCAGTAATCACTCGCGCTCTCGAGGCGCTGCGCGGCGCTCTCGCTCACGCCGCGCGCCGCGAACGAATCGCGTGCAGCACCTCGCGCGCGGCTCGCGGCACCGCCGTTCCGGGACCGAAGATCGCCGCCGCACCGTGCTCGCGCAGGTAGCCGTAGTCCTGCGGCGGGATGATGCCGCCGACGACCACGATCACGTCCTGCGCGCCCCGCTTGCGCAGCGCCGCGACGAGCTCCGGCACGAGCGTCTTGTGTCCGCCGGCCTGGCTCGAGACGCCGATCGCGTGCACGTCGGCGTCGATCGCCTGCTGCGCCGCCTCGTCGGGCGTCTGGAAGAGCGGGCCGACGTCGACGTCGAAGCCGAGGTCCGCGAACGCCGTCGCGATCACCTTGATGCCGCGGTCGTGCCCGTCTTGGCCGAGCTTCACGACCAGCATGCGCGGGCGCCGGCCTTCGCCCTTCGCGAAGCGGTCGACCTCGGCGCGCGCGGACTCGAACTCGTCGTCGCCGCGGTACATGCCCGCGTACACGCCGGACACCGAGCGGATCTCCGCACGATGGCGCCCGTAGACCGCCTCGAGCGCCGCCGAGATCTCGCCGACGCTGGCACGCGCGCGCGCCGCATCGATCGCGGCTTCGAGCAGGTTGCCCTCGCCGCCGCGCGCGAGCGCGGCGAGCTTCGCGAGCGACGCCTCCACCTTCTTCCCGTCGCGCCGCGCGCGGATCGCCGCGAGGCGCCGAATCTGTGCGTCGCGCACCGCGCTGTTGTCGATCTCGCGCACCTCGATCGCGGTCTCTTCCTTGAGTCGATACTTGTTGACGCCGACGATCGTGTCCTCGCCGCTGTCGATGCGCGCCTGGCGCCGCGTCGCGGCCTCCTCGATGCGCAGCTTCGGCAGCCCGGCGACGATCGCCTTCGTCATGCCGCCCATCGCCTCGACCTCGTCGATCAGCTGGTTCGCGGCCTGATAAACACTCTCGGTCAGCGACTCCATGAAATAAGAGCCGCCCCACGGATCGATCACCACAGGAATGCCGGACTCCTCCTGCAGAATGAGCTGAGTGTTACGGGCGACGCGCGCAGCGGTGTCAGTCGGCAGCGAGACCGCCTCGTCGTAGCCGTTCGTGTGCAGCGACTGCGTGCCGCCGAACACGGCCGCCATCGCCTCGACCGTGGTGCGCACCACGTTGTTCAGCGGATCCTGCTCGGTGAGGCTCGCGCCCGACGTCTGGCAGTGTGTCCTCAGCATCAGCGACTCCGCGCGCTTCGGCGCGAACTCCTCCTGCATGCGCTCGGCCCAGATGCGCCGCGCTGCGCGCATCTTGGCGATCTCCAGGTAGAAGCTCATGCCGATGCACCAGAAGAACGAGAGGCGGCCGGCGAACTCGTCGACGTCGAGCCCCTTCGAGAGCGCCGCACGC
>DASTOI010000274.1:0-3035 GCA_035762585.1 Myxococcota bacterium | reverse complement strand
CGGCGTGCAGACGATCGGCTCGCCGCGCACGTTGAACGAGGTGTTCACGACCACGGAGACGCCCGCGATCCGCTTCAGCTCGGCGAGCACGTCGTGGAACTCCGGCAGCGTCTCCGCGTCGACGGTCTGGATGCGCGCGCTGTAGTCGACGTGCGTGATCGCGGGCAGATCGGAGCGCGGCGCGTTCACGATCGCGAGCATGTCCTCGCCCGCGGCGAGCTGCTCGTCCATCGGGATGCAACGCTCGGCCCGCACCGGCGCGATGATCAGCATGTAGGGGCTCTCGCCTGCGAGCTCGAAGTAGGTGGCCGCGTCTTCGCGCAAGACGGCGGGCGCGAACGGCCGGAACGACTCGCGGTACTTGATCTTCAGGTTCACCTTGCTCTGCGCGTCCGCGCTGCGCGCATCGGCGAGGATCGAGCGGGCGCCCAGCGAGCGCGGGCCGAACTCCATGCGGCCGGCGAAGTGTCCGACCACCTTGCCGTCTGCGATCGCCTGCGCGATGCGGCGCGCGCGCTCCCGCGCATCCGTGACGCGTTCGTACGGGTAGTCGTTGCGCTCGAGGAACGCGATCACCTGCTCCGGCGGGAACTCGGGGCCGAGATAGCTGCCGCGCTGGCCGTCCTTGCCGGCGGCGCGCGGCGCGCGCGGCTCGCCGTAATAGCCGTGCGCGACGAGCAGCGCGGCGCCGAGCGCGCCGCCCGCGTCGCCGGCCGCGGGCTGGATCCAGATCTCGTCGAAGATGCGCTCGCGCAGCAGCGCCCCGTTCGCGACGCAGTTCAGCGCGACGCCGCCGGCGAGCACGACGTTCTTCGAGCCGCTCTCGCGCTTCGCCTCGCGCGCGATCTTCAGCACGATCTCGGTCGTGACCGCCTGGATCGACGCGGCGAGATCCATCTCGCGGCGCGTGATGCGCGCCTCGGGCTCGCGCGGCGGGCCGCCGAGCAGCTCCGCGAAGCGCTCCGCGACCATCACCGGGCGATCGAGGTACGCGAAGTACGACATGTCGAGCCGGTACGAGCCGTCCTCGCGAATGTCGATCAGCTTCTCGCGAATCAGGTCCGCGTAGCGCGGCGTTCCGTACGGGGCGAGCCCCATCAGCTTGTACTCGCCCGAGTTCACCTTGAAGCCGCAATAATAGGTGAATGCGCTGTAGAGCAGCCCGAGCGAGTGCGGATAGTTGATCTCGCGCGTGAGCTCGATGCGCGCGCCCGCGCCGTGGCCGACCGAGGTCGTCGACCACTCGCCGACGCCATCGAGCGTCAGGATCGCGGCGTCTCCGAACGGAGACGGGAAGAACGCCGACGCGGCGTGCGCCATGTGATGGTCCGTGAACAGCAGCTTGCCCTCGCGCCCGAGCGTGCCGAGCGCGCGCTTCACGTGCTCCTCGACGAACAGCTTCGCGCCGAGCACCGAGCGCGCGGCCTTCACGAACAGATCCTCGCTGCGCGCGCCGGCGACCATGCAGCTCTGCAGCACGCGGTCCCAGCTGAGCAGCGGGTTGTCGTAGAACACGACCGCGTCGAGCTCGCTCGGCTCGATGAACGCCTCTTCGAGGCAATAATCGATCGCGCCGCGCGGGAAGCGCGGATCGTGGCGCTTGCGCGAGAAGCGCTCCTCCTGCGCCGCGGCGACGATCTCGCCGCCGCGCACGAGCGCCGCCGCGGAGTCGTGATAGAACGCCGAGATGCCGAGCACGGTCTTCGTCACCGCCGCTCTCCCGCCTGCGCGAGACGTTTCTCGACGCGAGGCGCGAGAATCTCCGCGAGCGCCTGATGACCCGCGTTCGTGAGATGGCCGTCGCTCGGGAAGTAGAGCGAGCGGTCCGACTCACAGCGCACGCGCAGCTCCGGCAGCGGATCCCAATAATCCGCGCCCGCCGCGGACGCCGCCTCGCGCAACCGCGCGTCGTAGCTCCGCGCGCTCGAGAGGCCGTACGCGTGTTGGTGCAACGGGATCGGTACGATCGCGGCCGGGCTCGCGCAGCTCCGCGCCCACTCGATGAGCACCGCGCGCATCGTGCGCCAGGCGGGCGAGCTGGCGTCGTCGTACTCCGGCAGCGGCTGATAGCCGCTCGCGCGCTGGAGCTTCTCGAGCAGGCCGGTCTCGATCACGGCGCGTTCGAACAGCGGGTGCCGGCGCGCGGCGTTCCACGCGCGCTTCAGCCGCGGAAAGCGCGCCACCGCAGCGATGTGCGCGCGCTGCTCGGGAGGAAGGTCGCCCTCGCTCAGCGGCCGCTTCGGCGCCGGCACGCCGTGCAGCGCGAGTGCGCCCTTTGCGTCGAGCTCGAACCACGGCTTCGCGAACAGCACGCGTTTGCCGGCGTCGTCATGGAACCAGCGGTAGCGCGAGGCGACGCGGCGAATGTTCTCGACGAACACGCCGATCATCACGATGTCGTGCTCGATCTCGGCTGCGAATTCCCGCGCGATCAGCCAATGCTGATCCGTGCCCGTGGCCGGGAGCCCGAAGTTGTAGACCTCGAGGTCCGGCACGAGACGCTCGAGATGATCGCCGTAGCGCCGGCCGTTCGAGACGCCCTCGCCCGCGGTGAACGAATCCCCGAACAGCAGCACGCGCCGCTTGCCCGGCGTGCGCGCTTTCGTGAACGGCCGATCCGCGCGAAACCCCTGCGCGTTCGTGCGCACGAGATACCCACCGCCGGCGTGGGGCACGCGCGCCTTCAGGTTCGGCACGAACGTGAAGCCGATCACCGGGTGATACTGGTAGAGCTGGCGCAACAACGGGCTTCCGTTCTAGCGCGGCAAGCGCTGTAGCCGGCGCTTCCATCGGCGGGCCGGCTCGAGGGCCTTCGCTCGTTTGAGCAGAAAGGGCAAGTTCGTCGCGTCCTCGGCCCCGACCGGCGTGTCGGCCCAGATGCGGTTGACGACGAACTCCGCGTCGCGCATCAGGTCGTTCGTGTCGTAGATCGCGTCGATGAACGGGTGCCGCGCGAGCAGCGCCCGCAGCGGACCGCGCGGGAGGCGCAGGCCGTTGAACGTGATCGCGAACGGCACGCTGGGCTGCCCGGTCAG
>DASTOI010000273.1:0-2861 GCA_035762585.1 Myxococcota bacterium | reverse complement strand
CGGCGGCAACGACCTGGCGAGCAAACGCACCCCCGAACAGGTGCACGCCGATTTCCAGACGTTCGTCGAGAAGATACACGCGAAACTGCCGGAAGTCCGCGTGGTGTACCTGTCGATTCACTTGCCGCCGTCGCGCGTCGGGCAGGGTGGAGCCGCCGAAGCCGCGATTGAGCACCTGGTGCTTCGGGAAGTACTTTCCCAGGTCCTTCCACAGCGCGATGCTCGAGCTGCCGGTGAAGACGACCACGCCATCGGGAGGAGGCGAGGCGCGATCCTGCTCGGCGAACGCTGCGATCTCGTCCGCGAAGAACTCGGGGTCTCGCGCGCGCCACGCGTAATAACGGGGGAACACGGACACGAACGCGCCGCCCAGCACGATCAGCGCGGCCAGCGCCCCGACGACGAGCTTCCAGCGCGCGCGCATGAGGGGTCCTCCGCGGCGCACGTTACCCCGCGACGCACCCGCTGACGGCGCGTTCGTTCGCGTTAGCAAGCGAAGCGCGCAGCGAGGCGAAGTCTCCGGAGCCGAGCGGAGTCGAACAGTGGCTTCCGCGCGCGATGGATCCTCGACGTGCGGTGATCGCGCATCCTGGGTCGGCCTCCTAGCGAAGCGCGCAGCGAGACGGAGTCCTCGGAGCCGAGCGAAGGTCGACCAGTGGCCTCAGCGTGCGCTGGGCCCTCGGCGCGCGGTGATCGGGCATCCTGAATCAGTCTGCTAGACGACACACGGCCAGGAGGTCGCATGCCGCTCGCACTCCGCGCTCTCGCGCTCGCCCTCGCGCTGCCGGCTCTCGCCGCCCACGCGCAGGCCAACCCGGACGCCGACCGCGCCGCGGTCGCCGCGCTCGACACCGCTTATCAGGCCGCAGTGGAGCGCAACGACGCCGACGCGATGGCGCGCGTCCTCGCGGACGACTTCGTGCTCGTGATCGGCACCGGCGCCGTCTTCACGCGCGAGGATCTGCTCGCCGCGGCGCGCAGCGCCGAGACCGTCTACGAGCGCCAGGTCGAAGATCCCGGCACGCAGGCGGTACGCGTGTGGGGCGACACGGCAGTAGTCACCGCGCGCCTCTGGCTGAAGGGCGCCACCGCGGGAAAGCCGTTCGAGCACCGCCTCTGGTTCAGCGACACCTACGTGCGCACGCCGAGCGGCTGGCGCTACGCGTTCGGGCAGGCGTCGCTTCCGCTGCCGGAGCCGCCCGCCGGCGCACCGCCCCAACAGCCCTAGCAAGCGAAGCGCGCAGCGAGGCCACGCGAGCCTTCGGCTCGCGTGAGCCGAGCGAAGGCGAACAGTGGCTTCGGAGCGCGCTGGACCCTCGAGGTGCGCTGTTCGCGCACCCGAGTGGCCCTCTAACGCTTGGCCGAGAGATCCATCCAGAGAAGCGTCACGAACTGATCGGGCTTCAGGAAGCCGTCGCCCCACTCCGCCTCGAGATCGGCAACCGGCTTCGTCGCGATGAACTCCTCCATCGTCTGTCCGGAGGCGACGCCCTTCTCTACGCGCGCCTTCACGTCGACGAGCATGTCGCGGAACTTCACGAGGTCGGCTCGTTTCGCGAGCGGGCCGTGGCCGGGCACGATTTGCGTCGTGTCGTCGGCGCGGGCGAGCGCTCGTTCCGCCGATTCGATCAGGCCCGCGGTCGTCCCGCCGCCCTCGACGTCGACGAGCGGAAAGAAGCCGTTCACGAACGTGTCGCCCATGTGCACGACGTTCGCGTTCTCGAACCAGACGTGGGTATCGCCGTCCGTGTGCGCGGGCGCGACGTGATCGGCGCGAATCGTCTCGCCGTTCCAGTGCAGCGTGACGCCGTCGCCGAACGTGACGACCGGCAGCGCCTTCGCAGGCGAGGCCGGGAACGTGCGGTTCATTAGCTTCGAGAACTGATCCACCGACATGCGTTTGCGCACGTTCTCGTGCGCGAAGATCAGCGCGCCCGCGCCGCCGAGCGCCTCGTTGCCGCCGGTGTGATCGAAGTGGAAGTGGGTGTTGATCACGAAACGGATCGGCGCGTCCTGCAGCGCCTTCACCGCGGCGGTGATCTTGGGGACGAGCGGCGCGAACTGGTCGTCGACGATCACCGGTCCATCCGCGCCGGTGGAGACGGCGATGTTGCCGCCGGCGCCGACCAGCATCGCGAGGCCGGGCGCGAGCTTCGTCGTGACGATCTCCACCTTCGAGAAGTCCTGCTGCTGCGCGTGCGCACCCAGCGAGGCACCGAGCAGGGCGAGGGCTGCGAGCGAGCGGAAGGTCATCGGGTCCTCCGAGTCAGCGGGCCGCGCAGCTTGGCACAACCGCCCGGAAGAAAGACGGTGGCGGAGATTTTTGGAACAGGTTTCAATATGACGCCCGTCACCGCGAACCCGGGCGATCGATTGGAGAGCGATGGACTTCGCGCTGTCGGAAGAGCAAGAGCTGTTGCAGGAGACGGTGCGCGGCTTCGTCGAGAAGGAGTGCCCGGCGGCGCTCGCCCGGCAGATCTTCGACGGCGAGCGCGGCCCCGCAGCGAAGCTGTGGAGCGGGCTCGCAGAGATCGGCATCGCGGGCCTCGCGATCCCTGAGAAGTACGGCGGGGCGGGCCTCGCGCTGCTCGAGCTCGCGCTCGTCTCCGAAGAGCTCGGCCGCGGCGTCGTACCGGTGCCGTTCCTCGGGCACGCGCTCGCTTCGCTCGCGCTCGCGCAGGGCGGCAGCGACGCGCAGCAGGCGCGCTGGCTGCCGGAGCTCGCGAGCGGCGAGGCGCTCGGCGCGGTCGCGTTCGGCGACGTCGCGCCGCACGCGGGCGATGCGGACGTGCTCGTCTTCGCGCGCGCGGACGGCTCGCTCGCGCTCGCGGAGCGCGGCGCCGGCTTTCGCGCCGAGCCGA
>DASTOI010000272.1:0-2625 GCA_035762585.1 Myxococcota bacterium | reverse complement strand
GTGCGCGAGGACGCCGAGACGAAGAAGTGGTTCTACCCGGCGCTCGCCGACATGATCCAGCGCGGCGACGCCGCCGCGGCGCAGCGCTTCGCCGAGTTCCTCGATTCGCCGCTGCGCGTGATCCTCGAAGTGACGCCGGAGAAGTGGATCACCTACGACGGCGAGAAGATGGCGCTCGACAGCGCCGGCAAGCTGCCGGAAGAGCGGAAGACGACCCCGCTGTCGTCGGACACGACGCGGCTCGCGGCCGAGCTGAAGCGACGCCACTTGACTTGATCGCGCGCGTCGCTCCACGTCGACCCCTAATCGCTGCGACTTCGAACGGGAGGCTCGGATGAATCGGCGATCCCTCGTGCTGTTCTCGCTCGGCGCGCTCGCCGCGGTCGGCTGCGTCGCGACCGTCGCCGCGAAGCTGCCGCCCGCCGGCTTCGTGCTGCCGCCGCTCGCCGGCGAAGCGCCTTGGACCGGCGCCGCGCCGCTGCGCGACGAGGGCGACTTCGATTTCATCGTCGTCACCGATCGCACGGGCGAGCACCGCGACGACGTGTTCGAGCGAGCGATGCCGCCGAAGGTGAACTCGCTGCGGCCCGAGTTCGTGATGAGCGTCGGCGACCTGATCGAGGGCTACACGGAGGACCGCCGCCAGCTCGCGAAGGAGTGGGACGAGATCGAGACCGCGGCCGGCGAGCTCGCGATGCCGTTCTTCTACGTGCCCGGCAATCACGACATGAGCAACGCGGTGATGGCCGAGGTGTGGAAGGAGCGCTTCGGTCCGTCCTTCTATCACTTCGTCTATCAGGACGTGCTGTTCCTCGCGCTCAACTCCGAGCTGTTCCAGCTCGTGCACGATCCGAAGACGCAGCTGCCGGGGCCGTGGACGCAGGCGGAGCAGCTGGCCTACGCCGAGAAGGTGTTACGGGAAAACGCGGGCGTGCGCTGGACGTTCGTGTTCATCCACCAGCCGCTCTGGGACGTGCCGAAGCAGCCGCTGCCCGGGCAGGTGACGGCGCCGGCCGTGAATCCGGACTGGCTGCGCGTCGAGCAGTGGCTCGGCGATCGCCCCTACACCGTGTTCGCCGGCCACTACCACCGCTACACGGAGCACGTCCGCAACGACCGCCAGTTCATCACGCTGGCGACGACCGGCGGCGGCAGCGAGCTGCGCGGCACGCCGTACGGCGAGTTCGATCAGGTCGCGCGCGTCTCGATGACGAAGGACGGGCCGCTGATCGCGAACTTGCGCATGGACGGCATCCTGCCGGCGGACGTCGTCACCGAGCAGCAGCGCGCGCTCGTGCTCGCGCTGCCGCGCGCGATCGTGCAGGAGCCGCTGACCGGCGACGCCGACGCGTTTCGCAGCGGCACGGCGCGCTTCTCGATCGCGAATACTGGAAAGCAGCCGCTGCGCGCGGTCGGCCGCGCGCACGGCAGCCCGCAGCTCGACGCGGGTGACGTGACGCTTCGCGCCGAGGTCGAGCCCGGCGGCGTCGCGAACCTCGAGCTGCCGATCCGAGCGCGCGCGCCGGTCTCTTATCAGGCCGTGCTGCCCGCTCACGTGGAGTGGACGCTCGCGACGACCGGCCCGAACGGCGCGCCGCTCTCGATTGAGACCGAATCGATCGTCGTGCCGGAGCAGACGTTCTCGCTGCGAGCGGCGGCGGCTCCGGTCGCCAACGACGCGGACCTCGCGGACTGGGCGCCGCTCGCGTTCGACGTGCGTGCGCCGGGCGAGCTCGCCGGCCACGGCGACTACGAGGGCGCGGCCGACGCGTCGTTCGCGTGGGACGTGCGCCACTCGGACGATCTGCACCTCGCCGTGCAAGTGCGCGACGACGACGTCGTCTCGACGCCAGCGCGCACGCTGCGCGAGCAAGATCACGTCGTGATCAACGTCGACGCGCGCAGCGAGGCCGACCGTAACAAGAACATGGACTACCTCGCCGCGCGGCTCTCCGGTGAGCTCCGCAAGCAGATCACGACCTTCTGCGGTCCGCAGCCCGCGCCCGCCGCCGATCCGATCCTCGCGATGTTCGCGCCGAGCGCCGGCCACACGAAGATCGCGTGCGCCGCGCGCCAGACGAGCAACGGCTACGCGCTCGAGGTGACGATTCCGGCGGCGCGGCTCGACGAGATCCGCGGCGCACGCTGGGACGCGCTGCGCATCAACGTCGCGGTCGTGGATTTCGACGGCGACGCCGTGAACCACAACGTGATCTCATGGCGGCCGAGCCGGTTCGGCCCGAACGCCGTCGCGGGCTCGGGCACGTTCGTGCGGCAGTGACCCCCGCCGCGCCGCGCTACTCGCCGAGGTACGTGAGGCTCGTCGTCGCGCTGCTCACCGGCGCGGTGTTCATCGAGTTCTTCCACCGCCAAGTGCTCGCGGTGGCGATGGAGCAGATCGGGAAGGACCTCGCGCTCAGCGACACCCAGCTCGGCTCGCTCGTCACGGTGTTCGCCGCGGCCTACGCCGTGGCGGCGCCGGTCCTCGGCCGCATCGCCGACCGGATGTCTCGCCGCGCGATTTATTCGGCCGGGATCGCGGTCTGGAGCGTCGCGACGGCGCTCAGCGGGCTGGCCGGCAGCTTCGGCGCGTTGCTCGCGACCCGCGTCGTGACCGGCGCCGGC
>DASTOI010000271.1:0-2395 GCA_035762585.1 Myxococcota bacterium | reverse complement strand
AGCTTGCAGCGGCTCACACAGGGCCCGCGCGTGGGGGCAGCGCGTGCACACGAAGCAGGCACGTCGCGGGACGAGTTGTTGGGCGCGGCTCGCCTGAGAGGCGAGGGAGACTTGTTACGACGGATTCGATCGCGCAGCAGGCCGCGCTCGCGTCGCGCTACGCCCGGGCGGTGCGCCGACTCCGATCCGCGACCGGCGCGCGGCCGTGAGGTGTGCGCGGCTGGGCCGCGTGGGGCAGGAGTCGGCCTCCCGCCGTTCCGTCCTCGCGGACGTAGAGCGCCGCGGCGCCGAGCGCGTCGAGCCACGCACCACCGTGCGCGCCGCGCAGCATCGCGCAGGTGGTGAGCGTTCCGGCGACGAGGCACGCGTCGGCGATCACGCTGACCGACGCGAGCCCGCGCGCCGGCCACCCCGAGCGCGGATCGAGGATGTGCCCGTAGCGCACGCCGCCCACGACCATGCAGCGCTCGTAGTCGCCGCTCGTCGCGATGCCGCCGGCGAACAGCGCGAGCTGTGCGAGCGCGCGTTCCGGTTTGCGCGGATCGCGCACGCCGATCCGCCACGGCCGGCCGTCGGGATGCGGGCCGACCGCGGCGAGGTCGCCGCCCAGATCGACGAGGCCGTGCCGCACGCCGAGCTCGCGGCACTTCGCGGCGACGAGGTCGGCGGCGTACTCCTTCACGTAGCCGCCGAAGTCGAGCTCCATGCCGCGCAGCGGAAGCGCGATGCGCGGGCGCTGCCAGACGACCTTGTCCCAGCCGATCAGCGGGAGCAGCGCGGCGACCTCCGCGCGCGCCGGCACACGCCCGGTCTTGAAGCTCCAGACGCGGCGCAGGATCCCGGACGTGATGTCGAAGCGGCCCTCGCTCTCGCGCCAGGCGGTGGCCGCGTAGTCGAGCAGCCGCGCGGTCTCGTCGTCGACCCGGATGCCGCCGGGATCGCCAGCGGAGCGGTTGATGCGCGACGCGAGGCTGTCGTCCCGGTAGCGCGAGTACTTCGCTTCGAGGCGCGCGACCTCGGCCTGCGCAGCGCGAGCGGCTTCCGCGACGCGGACGCGCTCGCCGTACAGCCGCAGCTCGCACGGGCTGCCCATCGCCTTGAACGAAGTGCGCTGGAGCTGCACGGCCCTAATCCCTGAGAGCTAGAAGCCGGTCTTCAGCGTCACCATCAGCACGTCGAAATCCACGAGCGCGGGATTCTCTACGCCGATGTTGCCGAGCGCGAACTCCTTGCCGCTCAGATAGTGCTCGTACTGCACGCCGATGCGCGCCTGCGGGATCTTCAGCCAATCGCCGAGGCTCAGCTCGGCGCGCATCTTGAGAGAGAGCGCGCCGTACGGCGAGAGCCGGTAGTCGCTCGACGCGTTCTGCGTGGCCGGCAGGCCGAGCGCGAAGTAGGGCGCGTAGAAGTCCGCTTCGCTCTGCGTGTAGTACCGGAGCGACGGCGCGAGCGTCAGCAGCTCGAACAGCGCCTGATGCCAGCCGAGCTCGACGACGTGCGCCTTCACGTCCCAGGTGTCCCAGCTGAACTGGTAGTCGGCGTGCAGAGAGCCGTGCACGCGCTCGAAGTGCCGGCGATAGCGCGTCAGCCACGAGATCTGCGTGCGCGTGCCGGGCCGCCGATCCGGGCTGTTGATGCCGCCCGCCGAGACGAGCTTGTAGGGGTCCGACAGAAAGCCGTCGGCGTACTGGAGCGTCAGCGAAGACTGCGCGACGGAGGCGCGATCGATCACCTGCGCGAGGCCCAGCGAGAATGTGCCGGTCTTCTTGTGGTGCTTGACGGGATCCGGGTTGAACGACGTGTCGTTCGGATCGATCTCGTCGGTCGAGAAGCCGATGCCCCACGAGAACGTGGTCGCCTTCTGATTGAAGTCCTTCTCGCGGCCGAAGCCGAAGTTGATCGCGGTGTAGTCGTCCTCGATCGAGGTGCCGCCGCTGAGCGTCGTGCGCGACTTCTCGCCGATGTACGAGATCGATGCGAGCACGTCGGTGCGCGCGTCCTCGATGCTCGCGCCGGTCATCACGACGACCGGATCGCCGGAGAGATCCGACTGGATCAGCCACGGCGACGCGCCGGTCATCTTCTCGTAGGCGACGTCGAGCCCGAGCGAGATGTGGCCGCCGATCGGCGCGGCGAGCTTGAACGCGTGCGTGTCGATGTCGTAGCGCCCGCGGCTGCCGGCGGAGACCTTGCTCGCGGGCAGGCTCGCCTCGGAGTACATCGAGTAGCCGTACGCGATCGACCAGTTGTTCTCTTGGGATTGCGCGGCCGCGCGCTGCGCGAGGCCGGGGATCAGCGCGAGCGCGCTGGTGGTCAGCATCGCGAGCGTGCCGCGGCCGCTGCGCGCGGCCCGCTCCGCTGCGCGCCGCTCGTAGCGCGCCCGTCGCTTCCTCCG
>DASTOI010000270.1:0-3432 GCA_035762585.1 Myxococcota bacterium | reverse complement strand
TCGCCCAACAACTCGGCGACGCGGGCCTCGCGGTGTTCGAGATCCACTCGCTCTCGGCTCGCCAAGGTGCGGCGTCGAGCGACGTCCAGAGCCGCGTGCACGGCGCGTTCTCGTTCCTCGCCGGCTGGGCCGCGCTCGCGGGCGCCGCGCTCGGCGGCGTGCTGGGCGCAGCGCTCGGCCCGCGCGGGACGATCGCGCTGGCCGCGAGCGGGCTGCTCGCCGTCGGTCTCGCTTGGCTCGTCGCGGCGCCGCGGTTCGGAGGCCGGCCCACCGTCTCGTGAGCCGGGGCGTCGCAGCCCCGTGCGCGCCGCCGTATCTTGCCGCGACCCGCCCCGGAGGCTCGCATGAAGCGCTTCATCGCCCACGAAGAGCTCGCCCGCGACAGCCGCTTCACGCGGCAGACCACGGCGCTCTCCTCCCTGATCGCTCAGCTGCCCGACGACGTGAACGCGGTCGTCGCGCTGTTCGAGAAGTTCGCGCCGCTGATCGAGAAATCGACGCGCGGCACGCAGGCCGAGGCGCTCTACGACGCCTACGGCCCCGGCTTCGGGCTCGTCACCAACACGCAGGCGCTGAAGCCCGGCGATCCCGCGACCGAGACGCGCCTCAAGCTGCGCATGCACGGGATCTACGTCGGCGAGCTGCAGGCGCTCGAGGGCGCGGGCCGTTCGCTCTGGGATTTCCCCGACGCGCCGTGGGAGTTCAAGATGAACATGGCGCGCCAGTGCTGGGACGAGGCGCGCCACGTGCAGATCTACGAGAAGCTGCTCGAGCACGTCGGCGGTACGCCGGGGATGTTCCCCGAGAGCACGTTCCTGTTCGAGTGCGCGTGCGCCGACGATCCCGCGCTGCGCGTCGCCGGCGTGAACCGCGGCCTCGAGGGCCTCGCCTGCGACGTGTTCCGCGACATGATTCGCTACGCGGAAGAAGTCGGCGACGAGAAGATGCGCCAGGCGATCGATTACGTGCTGGCCGACGAGCTCACGCACGTGCGCTTCGGCAGCGACTGGGTGCGCGAGTTCTGCAAGAACGATCCCGAGCGGCTCCAGCGCGCGAACGAGTACCGCAAGCAGGTCGACAAGCAGTTCAACTTCGGCGGCGCGCGCTCGGAGAAGAAGGACTCGGCGATCCCGATCGCGTTCGAAGATCGGCGCGAGGCGGGCTTCACCGAGGAGGAGCTCTCCGAGCTCGTCGGTTTGTGCGGCGAGGGGCCGTCGCGCGAGACGATGCGCGAGGCGGCGCGCATCCTGCGCGAGCGCCATCGCGCGCGGAAGGCGCAGCAAGGCGAGGCGCAGTCGTGAGCGAGCGCATGTATCCCGGCTACGGGCGCGACGAGCGCACGACGTTCGCGCCTTACGGCGCGTTCGAGGTGCCCGCCGATCTGCGCGAGCTGTTCGGCCGCTACGACGTCGAGGCGATGGCGCGCCGCGTGCGCAATTTCCGCTACGCCGAGGAGTGGACGATGATGATCCTCGGCGGCTGGATGGCGACGATTCCCGAAGTCCCGGTGAAGACCGGGCTCGGCAAGATCGTCTGGGACGGCGCGCAGGGCGCCGATGCATTAGGGAAGCGGCTCCCCGAGCTGCGCTGCGGCCGCAAGGCGGTGGACGCGAGCGAGGCCGCGAACGACGGCTTCGCGAAGCTCGTCCAGGCGCTCTCGGAGCCCGAGACGCCGGACCTCACGATCGAGAAGCTCGCCGGCGTGTTCGACGTGCTGAAGCCGCATCTGCTCGCGGTCTACGAGCGCACGATGCGCGAGACCGATCAGATCACCGACGCACCGACGATCGAGCTGCTCGAAGACCTCGTGCGCCGCACACGCAAGCACATCGCGTGGGGCGACGAGGTGCTCGATCGTCTCTGCGACACGGACGGCAAGCGCGAGCGGCGCCGCCGCCGCGTCGCCGAGCTGCGCGCGCAGCTCGAAACGTGCGGAGGCGTCACGGGCACGCTGGCCGACGAGCAAGGCCGCGCCAACTAGGCGCGGCCGCGCCGCGAGCCGAAGGCGAGCGAAGCCGAACCGGCCAGCCGCGCCCACTGAGCGCGATGCGTCGTCAGGGCTTCAGCGCGAGCTCGTAGAGTGTCTTGCCCACCGTGTCCTTCACGCGCAGCGTCAGCTCGCCCTTCGCATCGATCGCGATCGCGCCGTAGTTGAACCAGCGCTTCGCCTCGTCCCAGCTCGTGATCGCGTCGGCGCTCTCGGGGCCGTGGAAGAACAGCACCTCGGGGCCGAAGCTGCGGTCGAACGCGCGGTTCGGGAACACGCCCGCGTTGCCCGGCCCGACCACGGCCTCGTGCACGACGAAGCTCGGGTCGTCCGCGAACGGCGTGTAACGGAACACCTCGGCGAAGTGGACGTCGGTCGTGATGAAGAGAGCCCGAGCGCGCAGCGACTGCAGCTTGCGCAGGATCGTCGTCAGCTCCGCCTCGAAGCCGGTGCGGGCGAGCTTCGCGCCGCCGCTCGCAGCGTCCGCCTCCTCGGCGAAGTCCGCGAAGCCGTCGCGGCCGAGCTCCGGCGGCACGCCGGTCGGAATCGAGATCGGTACGCTGCTGACGACGATCTTCCAGGTCGCGTCGGATTCCGCGAGGCCCGCGAGCAGCCACGCGAGCTGCTCGCGGCCGAGCATGGTCTTCGGTTGCGCTGCGGAGTCGAGCGCGAGGTTCGCGTCGCGATACTGCCGGCCGTCGAGCACGAACAGCTCGGCGTGTCGTCCCCAGCGCAGGCGGCGGTAGAGCCGGCCCGGCGCGCGCGGATCGCGCGCGAGCGGCGTGTAATCGAGGAACGCCTTCAGGCCGATCGGCAGCAGCCGCTCGCCGGGCGTGTAGGGCGGCGTCTCGCGCGTGTCGTGCAGCGGGCCGAAGTCGTTCACGACCTCGTGGTCGTCCCAGATGCCGACGTACGACGTACGGGCGAGCAGGCGCTGCGAGGCCGCGTCGGCCCGCGCGTAGCGCCAGTGCGCCCAGAAGCCGGGCAGATCGGTGGCCTCGGCGAAGTCGCCGGGCACCTGAGCGTTGCGATAGCGGCCGGTCGGCCGGCACTTGTTATCGGCGTAGATCATGTCGCCGAGTCCGACGAACAGATCCGGCCATTCCGCGGCGATCGCGTCGAAGATCGGGAAGCCCTCGCGCGCGTCGCGGCACACGTTCTGGCCGGCGAAGTCGCCCGTCCACGCGATCGACACGGGTGCGGCTTCGCCCGCCGGCGGCGCGGTGCGGAAGCGGCCCTCGCGCGCGGCGTCGCGGTCGTCGCCGAACCAGACCGAGTAGCGATACGCCTTCGAGGGCCGCAGCCCGCGCACGTCGAGCCTCGCCGTGTAGTCGTCGCTCGCGCGCACGGGCGCGCGCAAGAGGGCGCCTGCCTCCGGTGCGGGATCCAGCGCGACGTTCATCTCCGTCTCGCGATCGGTGCGCGCCCAGATCACGGCGCTGTCG
>DASTOI010000269.1:0-2525 GCA_035762585.1 Myxococcota bacterium | reverse complement strand
ACGCGAACGCGATCGGCCTGCTGACGGCCGCGACGCTGCTCGGCTCCGCGCTCGCGACGCTCGGCGCGGGGCTCGTCGCGCATCGCGTCGCGCCGCGGCGCGTGCTGTTCGCGGCGTGCGCACTGCTCGCGGCGACGGGGCTCGGGATGGCGTTCGCGCCGAGCTTCGGCTGGCTGCTCGCGATCGCGTTCGTCGGCACGTTCAATCCGTCGGCGGGCGACGTCTCGGTGTTCCTGCCCACGGAGCAGGCGCTGCTCGCGGGCAGCGGCGCGCCCGAGCGGCGCGTGGATCGCTTCGCGATCTACAACGTCGCCGGCGCCGTGGCCGGCATGCTCGGCAGCTTCTTGGCCGGCGGGAGCGAAGCGGCCGGCCTCTCGGCCACGCGCGCGGCGCTGATTGGGCTCTTCGCGTATGCCGCGCTCGGCGCGGTGCTGTGGGTGCTCTACCTGCGGATGCGCAGCGGGCGCGAGGCGCCGCCGCGCGAGGCCGCCGTGGCGCGGCCGCTCGCGCGCTCGCGCGGCACCGTGCTGCGCCTCTCCGCGCTGTTCACGCTCGATTCGTTCGGCGGCGGCTTCGCGGTGCAGACGCTGCTCGCCGTCTGGCTCACGCAGCGCTTCGGCGCGAGCGCCGCGGAGATCGGGCTCGCGTTCGGCGTCACGCAGGCGTTGAATGCGGCCTCGCAGCTCGCGGCGCCGCTGGTCGCGCGGCGCATCGGGCTGATCCGCACGATGGTGTTCACGCACATCCCGGCGAACGTGTTCCTGATCGCGACCGGCTTCATGCCCACGCTGCCGCTCGCGATCGCGTGCCTCTGGCTGCGCGCGAGCCTCTCGCAGATGGACGTGCCGGCGCGGCAGGCGTACGTGATGTCGGTGGTGCCGGAGGAGGAGCGCAGCGCGGCGGCGAGCGTCACGAACGTGCCGCGCAGCTTCGGGAGCGCGCTCAGTCCGCTCTTCGCCGGCGCACTGCTCGCGGGCGGCGCGTTCTCGCTCGCGCTCGCGCTCGGCGGCGGGCTGAAGCTGCTCTACGACGCGCTCTTGCTCGCCGGCTACGGCAAGCGTCCGGCGCCGCACGAACGGGGACGTTCGTAGAAGTTAAGTAGTCACCCGCGGGTGAGAGCTTAAGAACTTAAAGAACGTCCCCGCCTACCGATACGCGCTGAATGCCTGCGCCGCTCGAAGTGCTGCTGGAGCTGGAGCGCGACGCGCTGCGCATCGCGGCGCGCGCGCTGGGCGAGCTCGCGACGGGGCCGGCGCGGCCGCAGCGCGAGGTGATCGCGGACGTGCTCGCGCAGCTGTGCGCGCTGCTCGGCGCGAGCGGCGCGCTGGCGGCAGAGCGCGTTCCGCCGGCGCGTGCGCATGCGACGCTGCGCGTGCTCGCGAGGCACGGCTTGCTGCGCGAGGAGCCGGTGCTCGGCGCGGAGCTTCCTCTGAGCAGTGCGGCGCTGCGCGCGGCGCTCGAGACGCGCCGGCCTTGGCAGTCGCCCGCGAGCGCAGAGGCGTGCGCCGCGCTCGCGCTGCCGCTCGTGGCGAGGGATGAGCTGTTAGGCGCGCTCGCGTTCGAGCGCGAGGATGCGGATTTCGCGCCCGGCGCGCAGGACGCGCTGGCGCCCTTCGCGGAGGCGCTCGGCGAGCTGCTGCTCGGCTACGAGCGCTCGGCTCTGCGCGCGCGCGCCGAGGAGGATCTCGTGCGCTCGCAGCGGCACCTGCGCCGCAGCGCCGCGCTCGACGGCCTCACCGGGCTCGCGAACAAAGCAGCCACACAGCGCGCGCTCGAAGACGCGGCCGACCGCTCGCACCGCGCGGGCCTTCCGCTCGCGCTGATCGCAGTCGACGTCGACCACGCGAAGCCGCTCGCCGATCGGCTCGGCGCCGCGGGCTTCGACGAAGCGCTCGCGCGCACCGCGCGCACGCTGCACGACACGGTGCGCCCGAATGACTGGACCGGGCGCTGGGGCATCGACAGCTTCGTGATCGCGCTGCTCGGCTGCGAGGCCGAGGGCGCCGCCGTCGTCGCGGAGCGGATTCGGCTCCGCATCGAGGGCACGGTTCACACCGTGCGCGGCGGCGCCGAGGCTTCGCTGACGGTCAGCGCCGGCGTCGCGAGCACCGGCCTCGTGCGCGAGGAGGCAGGCGAGCTGGTCGCCCGCAGCTTCCGCGCTCTGGAAGAAGCGAAGCGCGCGGGCCGCAACCGCGTGTGCGTGCTGCGGCCCGCGCGGGCATGACTAGGGGGGACTCGTCCGCGCTGATCACCGGCGAGGTTCACTGCCCTCGAGGTGAAGCGCGGAGGAAAGATCCCCGGACGCGCTGGCGCGTCCGGCCTAACAGCGCTGGCTAGTACCGGTCGCGATCGCGGTCGCGGCCACCGCCGCCGAAACCACCACCGCCGCCGCCACCGCCGTAGCCGCCGCGGCCGCCACCGCCGCCGCCACCGTAGCCGCCGCCACCGCCGCCGCTGCGGGGCCGGTCCTCGCGGGGCCGGGCCTCGTTGACGGTCAGGGTGCGGCCCTGGAACATCGCGCCGTT
>DASTOI010000268.1:0-3162 GCA_035762585.1 Myxococcota bacterium | reverse complement strand
AGGTCTCCTCACCCGGCTTCGATCGCGTGCTCGCGCGCGAGAAGGATTTCGCGCGCGCGCTCGGCAGCGAGGTGAAGATCGAGACGCGCGCGCCGATCGACGGCCGCCGCCGCTTCAAGGGCACGCTGACCGAGTTCGCCGGCGGCGCCGCGAACGTCGTGGTCGACGGCCGCGGGTATCGGATTCCGTTCGCGGACGTCGCGCGCGCCCACAAGATCCATCAGTACACGCGCGCCGACTTCTCAGGCGCTGCGTGAGAACCCCTCCGAACGGGTAATGCCATGAACATCGCACCGCTGAAACGCGAGATCGATCAGATCGCCAAGGACAAGGGCATCGACAAGCGCACCATCATCGCTGCGCTCGAAGAGGCCATGAAGCAGGCGGCGCGCCGGAAGTTCGGGCTCGAGAAGGAGATCGAGGCGCGCTTCAACCCCGAGACGAGCGAGATCGAGCTGTTCGAGTTCCGCGAAGTGGTCGAAGTGATTACGGACCGCGACGCGCACATCACGCTCGAGAACGCGAAGAAGCTCGATCCCGAGGCCGAGGTCGGCGACGAGATCGGCGTCAAGCTCGATACCGCGGACTTCGGGCGCATCCTCGCGCAGACCGCGAAGCAGGTGATCATCCAGCGCGTTCGCGACGCCGAGCGCGACATCGTCTACGAGGAGTACAAGGATCGGAAGGGCGAGATCGTGAACGGCATCGTGCGCCGCTTCGAGAAGGGCGCGCTGCTGGTCGATCTCGGCCGCACCGAGGCGGTGCTCCCGGCGAAGGAGCAAGTGCCGCGCGAGACCTATCGCCCGGGCGATCGCATCCGCGCCTACGTGATCGACGTGACGACGATGGGCAAGGGCGCGCAGGTGATCCTGTCGCGCGCCGCGATCCAGTTCATGACGAAGCTGTTCGCGCAGGAAGTGCCGGAGATCTACGAGGGCATCGTGAAGATCGAGTCCGCCGCGCGCGAGCCGGGCGGGCGCTCGAAGATCGCGGTGTCCTCGCGCGACAAGGACGTCGATCCCGTCGGCGCATGCGTCGGCATGAAGGGCAGCCGCGTGCAGGCCGTGGTGCAGGAGCTGCGCGGCGAGCGCATCGACATCGTTCCCTACAGCACCGACGCGCCGCGCTACGTCTGCAGCGCGCTCTCGCCCGCGCAGGTCTCGAAGGTGATCATCGACGAAGCGACCAAGTCGATGGACGTGATCGTTCCCGACGACCAGCTCTCGCTCGCGATCGGGCGCAAGGGCCAGAACGTGCGCCTCGCAGTGCAGCTGACCGGCTGGAAGATCGACATCAAGAGCGAGTCGAAGATCCGCGAGCTCGCCGAATGGTTCGTGCGCGCCGTCTCGGTCGTGCCGGGCCTCGGCGCCGACGAAGCCGACGTGCTGCTGCAAAGCGGCATCACGAGTCTCGAAGACCTCGCGAAGTGTCAGGACTCGCTGCTGCTCTCGTTCACCGGCGTCGACAACGCCGGCGTGCGCGCGATCAAGGCGAGGGCAGCGGTGCTGGCGCAGGAGAAGGCGGTCGAGGACGCCCGCGCGGCGGCGGCGGCCGAAGCCGCGCTCAACACGGAGCGCCGCGAGTAGCGGCTCGCATCGCCCAAGGAAGCCCAGAACCGAATGTCCACACGCGCTTACAAGCTTGCGGAAGAGCTAGGCATCGACCGCAACGAGTTCGTCGCCAAGGCGAAGGAAGCGGGCGTCGAGCTACGCAACGCGATGGCGACGCTCGACGACGCGCAGGCCGCGCTGCTGCGCGAGAAGCTCTCCGCCAGAAGGCTCGACCGCATCACCGAGGCGCGCGTCGAGGTGACGGGCGGCGCGGCGGTGATTCGCCGGCGCAAGCGCACCGAGCCGGAGCCGCCGCCCGAGCCGCTGCCGCAGCCGGAGCCCGCGCCCATCGCCATTGCGCCCGAGCCCGCAGCGGAGCCGGAAGCGGCGCCGGCGGCGCCGGGGGAAGTCGCGCCCGAGACGGAGCCCGAGTCGGCGCCGATCGCTGCGAGCGCGGAGCCCGCAGCCGACGACGACGAGGTCGCGCCCGCGAAGGCCGCGCAGCTGCGCGGCCGCACCGGCCCGCGCGAAGATGCAGCCGCCGCCGCAGCGGACCGCGCCGCGCAGAGCCGCAAGCAGTTCCGCGAGGTCGTGAACCTGCGCGAGCAAGAGATGCTCGCGCGTCAGGTCGTCGGACGCACCGCCGCGCCGCGCGTGCCGGTCGTCGATCCACGCTCGATGGCTTCGCCGCGGCGCAAGAGGCGGGACGCACCCGTGAAGAAATCGGTGGCCGCCGCGGCGGCCGCGAAGCCCGGCAAGCGGATCGTGCGCGTCGAGGGCGACATCTCGGTCGCGGAGCTCGCGCACCAGCTCGGCGTCAAGGCGCCGCAGATCCAGGGCAAGCTGATGGGCCTCGGCATGATGGTCAGCATCCAGCAGACCATTCCTGCCGAGACCGCCGCGCTCGTCGCGTCCGAGTTCGGCGGCGAGGTGCAGGACGTCGGATTCCAGGAAGCAGAGTTCTTGGGGACGCCGGCGGCCGACTCCGGCGAAGCGGGGACGCCGCGCCCGCCCGTCGTCACCGTGATGGGCCACGTCGATCACGGCAAGACGTCGCTGCTCGACGCGCTGCGCAAGACCAACGTCGTCGCGGGCGAGGCCGGCGGCATCACGCAGCACATCGGCGCTTATCAGGTCGAGACCGGCGGTCACACCATCACGTTCATCGATACGCCGGGCCACGCCGCGTTCACGCAGATGCGCGCGCGCGGCGCGCAGGTGACCGACATCGTGATCCTCGTGGTCGCGGCGACCGAAGGCATCATGCCGCAGACGATCGAGGCGATCTCGCACGCGAAGGCGGCGGAAGTTCCGATCATCGTCGCCGTCAACAAGTGCGATCTGCCCGACGCGAACCCGCAGCTGACGCGCCAGCGGCTGATGGAGCACGGCATCGTCGTCGAGGACTTCGGCGGCGAGACGCTCGCGGTGAACATCTCCGCGACCAAGCGCACCGGGCTCGACAAGCTGCTGGAAGCGATCGTGCTGCAGGCCGAGCTCGTCGAGCCCCGCGCGGACGCGACGATTCGCGCGAAGGGCATCGTGCTCGAGGCGCAGCTCGACAAGGGGCTGGGGCCGGTCGCGACGGTGCTCGTCGAAGAAGGCACGCTGC
>DASTOI010000267.1:0-3467 GCA_035762585.1 Myxococcota bacterium | reverse complement strand
GCGCCCCCGGCGAGTAGCCGCGCTGATCCGGCGCGAGCGCTCGATAGCCCGCCGCCGCGAACGCGGGCAGCTGATGGCGCCAGGTGTACTTCGTCTGCGGGAAGCCGTTCAGTAACAACACGAGCGGCGCGCCGGCCTCGCCGGCGACGTCCGCGCGGAAGCGAAAGCCGTTCGCGGCGATCTCGATCGTGTGCGGCTCGCGCGACACGGATGCCATCACCACAGCTCGTCGCAGTAGCGATCCGTGCCCGGCACGGTCCGCACGAGCGGCGCGACGAGCTGCGTCTTCGCGAGGCCGGCGCTCTCGATCGCCTGCGTGTAGCTGCGGAAGCGCTCCAGCGGCGCGCGCACGTCGCCGTTCACGAAGAACAGCTGGCAGAGGCGCTCAGGGCCGCCCGCGCGCGAACCCAAGTGCATCGGCACGTTCTTCGGCTCGTTCTCCCCCTTCGAGGGCGTCCAGCTCGAAGCGATCTCGACGTTCGATGCGGTGAGCAGCTGCGGCACGAGCTCGCGGGAGAGATCGCGCGCGAGCGCGCGGGCGTCGCGGCCGGTGCCGTCGAGCCAAACTGCGACCACGCCGTCATAGCCGCGATCGAGCGCGAGCTCGATCGGGACGGGATCCGGGTCGCGGTAGCTCGCGCCGAGGTGATCGAACAGCACCGTGTGGACGTGCGCGCGCTTCGCGAAGCCACGGCCCTGGGCGTAAAGCTCGCGCACCTGCGGGCGCGCCCACGCCTCGAAGTGCTCGTCGTGATGGCCTGCGAGCACCCAGTACGTCGCCAGGTAGGAGCCTGCATCGAACGGCTCGGCGATCGCGCTCTCCTGCGGCCAGCGCAGGTCCTTCAGCTCGCGCGTCGCAACCCAGCGCGCGCCGGAGAAGAGATAGGGGCCGATCAGACAGCCCGCGTAGAAATGGTCGCGCTCGTACCAGCGGTTGTAGGCGCGCTCGTAGCCCCGCTCCGGGTCGACGAGCGTGAGCAGCATCGAGCCGACGCGCACCGGGTAGTCGCCGACGCCGCCAACTGTTAGGGGGTACTCGGGGCCCATCCCGCTCCTCGCGCTACGCCACGGGCCAGCCTACCGCGCGCTCCGAAAGCCCGGCCACGTGCCGTGAGTGCGATGAGGAGATGAGGCGCACTTCACGAATCGAATCGGCCCGCGCCTCCAGCGCGGAAGCGCGGGCCGACTCCGAAACGCGCGGCGCTCGGCCGCTCGGGAGCTAGGAGACCGACTCAGGATGCCCGTCAGCGCACGCTGAGGGTGCAGCGCACGCAGAGGCCACTGTTCGATTTCGCTCGGCTCCGAGGACTCCGACCCGCGAGGGGAACCCTCACGGGTCCTCGCTGCGCGCTTCGCTTGCTACGCCGCCTTCACCGAGATCGTGTGCGCCTTCGGCTTCACTTCGGGACGCTTCGGCAGCGTCACATCGAGCACGCCGTTCTTGAACGTCGCGTTGGCCTTCTCGACCTCCACTTCGGCGGGCAGCGCGAGGCGGCGCTCGAACTTGCCGTAGCTGCGCTCGCTGCGCGTCCAGCCGCCCTTCTCGGTGGTGCTCTCGTTGCGCTTCTCACCGCGCAGCGTGAACACGCCGTCCTCGACGGAGAGCTCGAAGTCCTTCTCCTCGAGGCCCGGGAGCTCGGCCGAGACTCTCACGGCCGCGTCGGTCTCTTCGACCGAGAGACTGGGGACGAACGCCGCCGGCGTTCCGACCGACGGAAAGTCGCGGAAGAAGTCGTCGAACAGACGATTCACCTCGTCGACCAGGGGTACCGCGGGATGCGACACGTGCAGCGCCGGCAGCTCGCGGCGATGGACACGGAACAGAGTGGGGAACGCCATGATGAATGCCTCCTTTTCGGCCGCGGAACCTCTCTCGTCCGCGGCTTCGCGATGGCTGGGTGCGGGCCCCGCCGGCGTCAAGCCTCGGACACGAAAAAGTGTCGGGTGAGCCACGAGGTCCGATCCATGGGCTCGCCTGCCGCGCGATGGCGTCACGCGCGGTAGAGGGCTTTGGCCTGGCTGCGCAGCTCCTCGCGGAAGTCCGGGTGCGCGATCTCGATCAGCGCGGAGACCCGCTGCCGCAGGCTCTTGCCGCGCAGCTCGGCGATGCCGAACTCGGTGACGACGAAGTCCACGAAAGTGCGCGGGACCGTGATCGCGGTGCCGGACGGAAAGCCCGCGACGATGCGCGAGACGCGCGCTCCGCCGGCCGGGCGGGAGCTCGCCGGCAGCACGCTCACCGAGCGCCCGCCCTCGGAGTAGGCGCCGGCGATCATGAACACCGTCTGCCCGCCGACTCCGGTGAACGGGCGATGGTCGAACGCCTCCGCCGAGACCTGGCCTGTTAGGTCGACGACCAGCGCGTTGTTCACCGCGACGAAGTTCTTCTGCTGCGAGAGGCTGCGCAGGTCGTCGGTCGTCCCGAAGTCGTAGAGCTCGAATGCGGGATTGCCGTCGATCTGCGCGAGCTCTTCCGGCCCGAGCGCGACCAACGCGCTGCCCACCACCTTGCCCGGATACATCGATTTCCGGCGCCCCGTTACCACGCCGGCGCGCACGAGCTCTGCGGTGCCGCCGGTGATCAGCTCGGTCTGGATACCGAGGTCGTTGCGGAAGCCGAGGTATTTCGCGAGCGACGCGGAGACCGTGCCGATTCCCATCTGCAGCGTGTCGCCGTCGCGCACCAGTTCGGCCGCGACGAGGTTGCAGATCGTGTCGGTCGCCGCGAGCTCCTCCTCGCTCGGCGGAGCGCCGGGCGGCGCGGCGACGCCCTCGTCCTCCGCGGCGACGAAGAAGTCGATCTCGCTCGCGTGGACGAAGTTGTCGCCGCCGGTGCGGATGAACTCGGGGTGCACCTCGCCGACCACGCATTTCGCGCCGCGCACGAGCGCGGGCGAGAGCCAGACGCCGGGGCCGTAGCTGCAGTAGCCGTGCGCATCGGGCGGCGAGACGGGAACGAGATAGAAATCCGGGCTCGCCGAGTACTGCGGCGGCACGACGCCCGCTTGCCAGACGCTGATCGGCAAGTAGTCGACTGCGCCCTCGTGGATCGCGGCGCGGTTGAACGGTGTCGCGAAGTTGTCGTGCAGCGCGAACGCACGGCGCAGCTCCGGCGACGTCCAGCAGAACAGCGACGCCGCGTGCTCGATCTGCACGCCCTCGAGCTCGCCGCGCCGGCCGCGCTCCGCGAGCGCCCGGCAGAGCGTCTGCGGCGTGCAGGTGTACGTGCCGATCGCGACGGTCTGCCCCGAGGCCACCTTCGCGACCGCGCTCGCGGCGGAGACGACTTTGGCCCCGACTCGGTCCTGCCATCGCATCGCAACACCTCCGCGGCCATCGTACTCTGCGACGATCGTCCGAGGAGAGAACGAATGAGCGATGCAGCGAAGCGCGTGATCGATGGCACGACCTGGCGCGAGTTCTGCCGCGCGCTGGAGCAGGCTGGGGAGGTCATCCTGCGCGAGGGC
>DASTOI010000266.1:0-9448 GCA_035762585.1 Myxococcota bacterium | reverse complement strand
CGGCACGCTGCTCGCGTTCGCGCTCACGACGCTGCGCTCGGCGGAGTGATCGGGGACGTTCTTTCAGTAGTTGAGAAACTTCACCCGCGGGAGCGCGACTTCTCAACTTCTTAAAGAACGTCCCCGATCTCGCGGTCGCTGGCGATGCCGAGCCGGACGCCGACGAGATCTTCGTGCGCGAAGCGCTCCGCGAGCGCGGGGTCGCTCGCGCGCGCCCAGGTGCGCGCTCCGCTCGGCGTCCGGCATGCGACGACCGTGCGCGCGAGCTGCCCTGCCTCCGCAATCACCGTGTATGCCTCGACCTCGGCTTCGCCGGTGTAGTCACCCGCGTGCTCGCGCCGTGGCAGCGCGCGCACTTCGTCCGCGAGATCCGCGAACGCGAAGCTGGCTCCGCTACGCCGCTCCGGCGGCGCTCCGCCGTACACGCCCGCCGCGTGCTTCGAGAAGAACCCGCCCACCGCCGTCACCAGCGCCCGCGCGTCGCGCTCCGCCCGCAGCTTCGCGACGACCGTCGCGATCGCATGCAGCACGTAGCTGTTGAACGGCCCGCCGCCGTACGTGAGGCCGCCGGTCACCGTGAGCGGGCGCTCGAGCGGAACCCCCAATGCCTCCGCCGTCAGCTGCACCGGCGCCGGGAAGCACGAGTAGAAATCGAGGAACGCCGCGTCCTTCGGCTCGAGCTCGGCGAGCGCGCACGCGCGCTGCGCGACGAGCGCGAGCGGCGGCTCGGCCGCGAGCGTCTCGCGCTCGGACACGCTGCGCACGACCACGGCCTCCGCGCCGGCGTGCGGGTACACCCAGAGCGACTCCGGGATCCCGAGCCGGCGCGCGCGCTCGGCGGAGCAGACGATCAGCGCCGCGGCCTGGTCGACGACCATGTTCGCGACGAGCAGCTTCGTGTACGGCGCAGCGATCCACGGGTTATCAGGGCCCGCTGCCGCAATCTCCTGCGCGCTCGGCGCGCGCCGCACCCACGCGTGGGGATTCTCGGCCGCGACGCGCGCGTTGCGCGCCCACAGGCGCGCGATCCGCGCCCTGTGCTCTGCCACCGTGAGCCCGAGGCGGTGCCGCAGCGCGGTCTCGAACACCGCGAAGCACGCCGCGGGGCTCGCGAGCCCCGCGCTCACGTCCGGCCCCTCCCAATCGGCCGCGGTGAGCCGCACGCCGATGCGGCGATCCGGCTCCGGCCCTTGCACCTGGCTCCGCGCGGGCTTCCCGCCCGCTCTCCGCAAGCGCCGCGCGCTGTTCTCGGCCTCGCCGCCCGCGATCAGCACGACGTCGCGCCTGCCCGCTTCGATCGCGCGCGCGGCGTCGGAGACGAGCTGCTGCACGGTCGTCCCGCTGATCAGGCCGAGCACGCTCTCCGCGTGCGCGCCGAATCGCTGCGCGAGCCACGCAGCTGGATTTCCGTAATCAGTGAGCCCCTGACAGATCGCGACGGCGTCCGCCAGCGCGAGCAGCGCCGGCGCGCCGGCATCCTCGGCCGCGGCGCGCAGCGCGTCCTCCATCAGCAGAAGCGGCTCGCGCGCCTGCGCCGGATCCGCGGCGCGCTGCACGATCTGCGCGGCGCCGACGATGACCGGAGTACGGCCCAACCAGGAGCTCATTCCGCAGCAGTCCCGACCGTCGACCCGCTAGGACCGCCGCGCCGCCACGCGCTGCGCCGCCGGCCTCGCGTGCACGCGCGCGATCCACTCGCTCACGCGCGGGAATGCGGCCGCGTCGAACGCCTTCCCCATCCACGCGAGCGCGAGCACGGTCGCGACGTTCAGGTCCGCGATCGTGAACCCGCCGCCTAACAGGTGCTGCTTGCCCGCGAGCGCGCTCTCCAGCACCGCGAGCGGCTTCGGCAGCGCCTCCACGGCGGCCTTCGCCTTTGCCGCGTCGCGCATCGCCTCCGGCAAGAGGCGCGTGTGGAGCAGATACCCGACCGAGTGCGGCTCGACCTCGTTCGCCGCCCACAGCGACCACTGGATCGCGCGCGACTGATCGTCCGCCGACGCCGGCCACAGCCCCTGCGCAGCGCCGTACTTGCGCGCGAGGTGCAGATTGATCGCGAGCGACTCGAACAGGATCAGCCCGTCGTCGTCGAGCGCCGGCACGCGGCCGTTCGGATTGATCGCGAGGTACTCGGGCTTCTTGTTGTCGCCGGTGAAGCTCACCGGCACGAGCTCGTACGGAACGCCCACCTCTTCGAGCGCCCACAGGCAGCGCCCCGCCCGCGATTGCGGCACGCCATACAGCTTGATCACGGCACTCTCCTCGTTCGGCAAGGTCGAAGGAGCCGAGAGTACGCAGGTGCGAAGGCCGCTGCGATAGGCTGGCGGCCTGCACCCAGCGAACGAACGCGAAGGAGCCGCGCATGAAGATCACGCGCATCAACCACATGGCGTTCAACATCGCCGGCGTCGTGCCGCAGGCGCGCGAGTTCTATACGAAGCTGCTCGGCATCCCCGAGGTGCCGATCCAATTCCCGGGCGCGCCCGCGACGATCGGCTCCGACAAGGCGTTCTGGATCCAGAACCAGCGCACGCAGATGCACCTGATCGGGATCCCGAAGAAGGGCGAGCCGCGCGAGCCGGTGAACACGCACGTCTCGTGGTACGTGGAGGATCTCGACGTCGCGCTCGCCGACATCCGGAGCGCCGGCCTCGAGTTCCGCCAGCTCGGCGAGGGATTAGGGCGGATCATCTGGATCTCGGATCCGGCGGGCAACACGATCGAGCTGCAGCAGGATCCGGAGACGGTGCGGACCTGACGCCGCGACAGCACGCGAACGAGGTCGCGACCGACGCCGAGCTCGTGCGCCGCCTGCTCGCGGCGCAGTTCCCGCAGTGGGCGGAGCTTCCGATCGCGGCCGTCGCGTCGTCGGGCACGGACAACGCGCTCTATCGATTGGGCGACGACAAGGTCGTGCGGCTTCCGCGCATCGATTGGGCGGTCGACGCCGTCGACCGCGAGCAGCGCTGGCTGCCGAAGCTCGCGCCGCTGCTGCCCGTGAAGATTCCCGCGCCGCTCGGCAGAGGCGCGCCCGGAGGCGGCTTCCCGTGGCCGTGGTCGATCTACGGATGGCTCGAAGGCGAGAACCCGAAAGCCGGCGTCGATCGCGCGGGCGATGCCTCGGCGGACGCTCGGCTCCCGATCGAGCTCGTGCACTTCATCCGTGCGCTCCATCGCATCGACGCTGCCGGCGGCCCGCCCGCAGGTGTTAGGGGGACGCGAGGCGTCCCGCTCGCCGAACGCGATGCGCCGACGCGCGCTGCAATCCAGGCGCTGCGCGGCAAGATCGACGGCGACGCGGTCTCGGCGTGCTGGGAGCGCGCGTTGGCCGCGCCGGCGTGGAACCACGCGCCCGTGTGGATCCACGCCGACCTCGCGCCCGGAAACCTACTGTGCGTGAACGGCAGGCTGAACGCAGTGCTGGACTTCGGACTTCTCGGAGTCGGCGACCCGGCCGTCGATCTGATCCTCGCGTGGAATCTCCTCATGCCGCGCACGAGAGTCGACTTCCGCAACGCGGTCGGCCTCGATGACGCGACTTGGGAGCGAGGCCGCGGCTGGGCGCTCTCGATCGCGTTGATCCAGCTCCCCTACTACGAGCACACGAACCGCGCGCTTGCCGCCAACGCGCGGTACACGATCGGCCAAGTGCTCTCCGACGGAAGCGGCTGACCGACCGCGCTAGCGTGCTGCCCATCCCAGGAGGCACGCCCATGCGAGCCGCAGTCCTACGCGCGTACCACCAGCCGCTCACGATCGAGGACATCCAGATCGACGATCCGGGCCCGCGCGAGGTGCGCATCCGCACCGTCGCGTGCGGCGTGTGTCACAGCGATCTGCATGTGCTCGAGGGCGCGCTGCCGGTCCCGCCGCCGTGCGTGTTGGGGCACGAGCCGGCCGGCATCGTGCTCGCGGTCGGGCGCGACGTCACGCACGTGAAGCCGGGCGACCACGTGATCGGCTGCCTCTCCGCGTTCTGCGGCAACTGTGATTATTGTCTGCGCGGCGAGCCGAACCTGTGCGGCGGCGCCGCGACGATGCGGCCGCGCGAGGCCCCCCCGCGGCTGCGCAAGGGCAGCGAGACGATCTTCCAGATGGCGCATCTCTCCGCGTTCGCGGAGGAGATGCTCGTGCCCGAGAGCGCGGTCGTGAAGATCAACCCCGAGATGCCGCTCGACCGCGCGGCCCTGATTGGTTGTGGCGTGACGACCGGCGTCGGCGCGGCGCTGAACACCGCGCAGGTTCGGCCGGGCGATACCTGCGCCGTGATCGGCTGCGGCGGCGTCGGCCTGTCCGCGATCCAAGGCGCGCGCATCGGCGGCGCCGCACGCATCGTCGCGATCGACACCGTGCCGTGGAAGCTCGAGCTCGCGATCAAGCTCGGCGCGACCGAGGGCATCGACGCCTCCAAGGGCGACGCCGTCGAGCAGCTCAAAGCGAAGATCCCGGGCGGCGTCGACTTCGCGTTCGAGTGCATCGGCACGCCGAACACCTGCCGGCAAGCGGTGCTGATGGCGCGCAAGGGCGGCGCCGCGGTGTTCGTCGGCGTCGTCCCGGCCGGCACCGACGTCTCGCTCGCCGGCCTCGACATCGTGCTGCAAGGCAAGCGCATCCTCGGCTCGATGATGGGCGGCAACCGCTTCCGCATCGACATGCCGAAGTACGTGAGCTTCTACCTCGACGGCCGCCTGAAGCTCGACGAGATGATCTCGGGCAGGATCAAGCTCGACGAAGTGAATCAGGCGTTCGCCGACATGAAGGCCGGCAAGGTCGCGCGGCAGGTGATCGCGTTCGCGTGACGGCGGCGAATCGGCGAGTCCGGGTCAGACCCCGTTCGCCAATCACACGCGATCGAAGAACAGGATCTCGCGGACCTCGACCGGGCCCCAACGTGCGTGCGGAGCTCGGCTGGCGAGCTCGATCGCTTCTGCGCGGCCGGCCACGCGCACGACGCCGTAGCCGCCGATCACCTCCTTCGCCTCCGCGAAGGGCCCGTCCGTGACGAGCAGCTTTTGGCCCTCGTCTCGACGCGGACGTGCGCCTCCTGGTCAGCGAGGCGTCCGGTCTCGATCAGCGTCTTCGTCGGCAGCAGCCCTTCGCCGAAGACTTGCATCTCGCGGCCCTTGGATCCGTCGGGGTCGCTGAGCCCCGGCTCCATGCGGAAGACGAGCAGAAACGGCGGCGCCGCCTCGGCGTCGTCGAACGCGCCGCGATAGACGAGGCGATGCACCTGCACCGCGGCGTAGCGCGCGTGCGGGCAGCGCCGCGCAATCTCGATCGCGGCAGCGCGGCCGGGCACGTCGATGACCCAGAAGCCGGCGATCACCTCCTTGCTCTCCGCGAACGGCCCGTCGATCACGAGCGGCTTCCCGCCGCGCACGCGGACCGTCGCGGCGGCCGCTTCGCGCGCGAGCGGCGCGCCTCGCCTCAGGATCTTCCGGCTCGCGAGCTCCTGCGCGTACTTCCCCATCTCGGCCATGCCCGCCGGCGTCGGCTCCGGCGTGCCCTTGGGCGCCACGAAAAGCAGAACGAACTCCATCGGCTCTCCTTCCGTGAGGTTCGTTCAAGCAGACGAACTCGCGCGAGCCGATCCGACATTCTTGGCGTGACGAAGCTCACGGGTCGTCCGAATCCCGCGAACTACACCGCAGACGGGGGGCGGGAGATCTGAGCGATGACGAAACCGAAACACAAGGCGGGAACGCGCGAAGAGTGGCTCGCGAAGCGGCTCGAGCTGCTCGCGGCAGAGAAGGAGCTCACGCGGCGCAGCGATGAGCTGGCGCGGCGCCGGCAGGAGCTGCCCTGGGTGCCAATCGACAAGGCGTACCGGTTCGAGACGGACGAAGGGCCCGCATCGCTGGCGGACCTCTTCCGAGGGCGGTCGCAGCTCCTCGTCTACCACTTCATGTTCGGTCCCGACTACACCGCGGGATGCCCCGCCTGCTCGGCGATTGCGGACGGCTTCAACGGCCTCGTCGTCCACCTCGCGAACCACGACGTGATGCTTTCGGCGGTGTCGCGCGCGCCGCTCGCGAAGCTCCAGGCGTACAAGCGGCGGATGGGGTGGACGTTCCCCTGGGCGTCTTCGTTCGGCAGCGATTTCAACTTCGACTTCAGCGTCGGCATCACCGAGGAGCAGCAGCGCGAGGGACGCGTCGAATACAACTACCAGCGCGAGGCGGCGCCGATGCCCTCGCGCACGACACCGGATGGGACGTCCGTAGCCGCCGCGATGACCGGCACCGACGTGGCGACTTACGCGCGCGAGAGGCCGGGCATGAGCGCGTTCGTACGCGAGAACGGCGTCGTCTATCACACCTACTCCGCCTATGCGCGAGGGCTGGATGGCCTTTGGGGTGCGTATCAGTGGCTCGACCGCGCCCCGAGAGGGCGCAATGAGAAGGGCTTCTGGTGGCACCGCCACGACGAATACGGCGAGCGCCGAGCCACCCAGTAGCTGGCGAGCGTGGCTTCCGAGCGAGCCTTCCTCGGTGTGTCCGCACTGATCTTCGCCGTCAGCGCGACGCTGACGATCGCCTGGTCCGCGTCCATGTCGGCGATGCGCGGGATGGCGATGCCCGGCGGCTGGACGATGTCGATGGCGTGGATGCGGATGCCGGGACAGACGTGGCCCGACGTCGCGGCGTCGTTCCTCGGAATGTGGGTCGTGATGATGGTGGCGATGATGCTGCCGTCCTTGATCCCGATGCTGTCGCGCTATCGCGCCTGTGTCGCCGCGACGAGCGAGGCGCAGCTCGGCCGCCTCACGGCGCTCGTCTCCGTCGCGTATTTCGTCGTGTGGACGCTGTTCGGAGTGATCGCGTTTCCGCTGGGCGTCGCGCTCGCGACGGCCGAGATGCGGCTGCCTGCGCTCGCGCGCGTCGTCCCGTTCGCGATCGGTCTCGTCGTGGGGATCGCGGGCGCGCTCCAGCTCACGCCGTGGAAGGCGCGCCATCTCGGCTGCTGCCGTGAATCCATCGAGCGCGGTCGCAGGCTGCGAGCCGACGCCCGTACGGCCTGGCGACACGGCCTGCGTCTCGGGCTCCATTGCAGCCAATGCTGTGCCGGTCTGATCGTGATCCTGCTCGTGATTGGCGTGATGGACCTTCGCGCGATGGCTGCGGTCGCGATCGCCATCACGGCCGAACGCCTCGCGCCCACGGGCGAGCGCGTAGCGCGCGCGCTCGGAGTCGCCGCGATCGCGATCGGGTTGTTCCTCGTGGCGCGAGCGGCGAGCCTCAGCTTCGAGTGACGATGAGCTTGATCGCCGGCTCGGCCCACACCGCCGGTGCGTCTTCCCAGTCGACGACGCGCGTCGTGACTTCGCCCGGCCGTAGGTCGCCGTTCCCGATCAGCGCGAGCACGTCGGGCAGCAGCGCGGCGGCGTTGCAGCGGCCGATGCAGAAGCGGATCCCGTGCGTGTAGAGCCGTAACAACGGCATCGACACTGCGCCGAAGTAGACGCTGACGCTTTGGCAGGTGCCCTCGGGCTCGGTGCTGCGCAGTGCGAAGTCGAGCGCCTCGGGCCGGAGGCCCGCGTCGACGACGATCGGATACGCGTGCGGCGCCTTCCCGAAGTCGGTGGGAATCGCGTGCGCGCCGAGCGTTTCGGCGAGCGCGAGTGATTCGTCGTCGTCGCTCGCGAAGTCGACGCGCGCGGCGCCGAGCGCGAGCGCGGCCTGCACCGCGTACAGCGGGATGCTCGGGATGCCGTGGCTGACGATCAGCACGTCGCTGCCCGGCCGCACGCGAAGGTGCGGCGCGACCGCGCGGTAGCCGTCGAGCACGTTGTCGGAGCAGCTCGCCGCCGCGCGCGGATCGACGCCCGCCGGGAGTCGTTGGAGCATCGGCTCCGCGAACGGCACGAGGATGCGATCCGACAGCATGCCGCCGTACTCGACGTCCGAGAGCGGCTGCATCCCATAATCACTGAGCACCGGGTACGCGTCGCAGTTCGCCGTGCGGCCCGCGGCGCACGACGCGCAGCGGCCGCAGCAGAGCTGGAACGAGACGACGACGGGCTGGCCGATCTCGAAGCCGCGCACGGCGTCGCCGAGCCCGGTGATTTCGCCGACGCACTCATGTCCGAGCGCGAACGGCCCGCGCTGCGGAATCACGCCCGAGACGAGCGCGCGGTCGATGTCGCAACGCGCGACCGCGAGCGGCCGCACGATCGCTTGGCCGCCGGCCGCGATGCGCGGCTCCGGCACGTCGCGCCATTCGATTCGGCCTTTGTCGGTGCAAGTGAGCTGTCGCATGCCGCGACGCTATGCGGGCACACGGGCTGCGCAAACGCATTCGCTGCACGAGCGCTTGCGCGCGGTGCATCCGGCTGCGCGGTTCTCAGGATTCTCCGCCCCACTTCGGCGCAGCGAGTCGCTTCACGAGCCAATCACGCAGCCCGAGGATCGCCGGATCCTGCAGCCCCTCGGGCCGGCAGACGAAGTGATAGGTGTGCGGCGAGCGCACCGAGACCGCGAACGGCCGTAACAAGCGGCCCTCGCGCACGCGGCGCTCGCAGTGGAGCGGCGAAGCGAGAGCGGCGCCCTGCCCTGCCTCGGCGGCGCTGAGCACGATCGCCATGTGGTCGTACGTCACTTCGCGGCGCGGCACGAGTGCCGGCTGGCGCGCGCGCCGCAGCCACCACCGCCACGCGTCGGGCACCTGACTCAGATGGATCAGCGTGTGCTGCGCGAGATCGGCCACCCGGCGCGGCGGCGGCTCGCCGCGCGCGAGCTTCGGCGCGCACACCGGCGAGTAGAGCGTCTCGAGCAGCGGCTCGGAGTGAAGGCCCTGCCACGGGCCCGCGCCGAAGCGAATTCCGGCATCGACGCGCTCGCGCTGAAAGTCCGCGTAGCGCAGCGTCGCCTCGATCTCGACGTGCAGCTCCGGGTGCGCGCGCTCGAAGTCCGGAAGATTCGGCACCAGCCAGTTCTCGGTGAACGACGCGAGCGAAGTCACGCGCAAGACGCGCACGCCCGCCGCGCTCGCGAGCTGCTCCTGCGCCGCCTCGAGCGGCGCGAGCACGCGATCGACTGCCTCGCGATAGCGCGCGCCAGCCTCGGTGAGGACGAGGCCCGGGTTCAGGCGGGCGAATAGCGGCGTGCCGAGATGCTCCTCGAGCGCCTGAATCCGCCGGCTGAGCGCCGACGCCGAGACGTGCAGATCGCGCGCGGCCTGCTTGAAGCTGCCCGAGCGCGCCGCGGCCGCGAACGCGCGCAGCGAATCCGTCGACGGCAGATCGCGGCGCGGCTGCGTGCGAGCTCGGACCACGTCGCGACGCTAGCCCGGCGCGCCGGCCGTCTCATTAGGAGATCGATGCGCGCCGTGCGCGGGCTCGCCCGTCAGATCGGAATCGGCCGCGCGAACGTCGTCTCGATGCGCCCGTTCTCGCCGGGCTCGTTGAAGCCGGCCGCGATCTCGAGCACGGCGTCGGTCTCGACCGGCG
>DASTOI010000265.1:0-2539 GCA_035762585.1 Myxococcota bacterium | reverse complement strand
TGTTGGCGGTGGCGATGAAGAGCACCTTCGAGAGGTCGTAGGGCACCTCCAGGTAGTGGTCGCTGAAGGTGTTGTTCTGCTCGGGGTCGAGCACCTCGAGCAGCGCCGACGAGGGGTCGCCGCGGAAGTCGGCGCCGAGCTTGTCGACCTCGTCGAGCAGGAAGACCGGGTTGCGCGAGGCCGCGCGGCGCAGGCTCTGCAGGATGCGCCCCGGCATCGCGCCGACGTAGGTGCGGCGATGCCCGCGGATCTCGGCCTCGTCGCGCACGCCGCCGAGCGACGCGCGCGTCAGCTTGCGGCCCATCGCGCGCGCAATCGACTTGCCGAGCGAGGTCTTGCCGACCCCGGGCGGGCCGACGAAACAGAGAATTGGCGCCTTCGCGTTCGGCGCGAGCTTGCGCACCGCGAGGTACTCGAGGATCCGCTCCTTCACCTTCTCGAGGCCGTGGTGGTCTTCGTCGAGGACGCGCCGCGCGTCGTTGATGTCGAGGTGGTCCTCGGTCTCCTTGGACCACGGAAGATCGGCCACCCATTCCAGATACGTCCGTAACAAGTGGCGATCCGGGGCATGCTGCTGGAGCGCGCGGAAGCGGCGGAGCTCGCGGTCGGCGTGCGCGCGCGCGGGCTCCGGCAGCTGCGCGGCCTCGAGCTTCTCGGCGAGCTCGTCCGCCTCGCGCTCGCCGCCGGCGGCCTCGCCGAGCTCCTCCTGGATGTCGCGCATGCGACGCCGCAGCAGGCGCTCGCGGCGCTTCGGGTCCATCGGCTCGTCGGCCTCGCGCGAGCGCAGCGTCTTCTGCGTCTCGGCGATGGTCACCTCGCGCTCGAGAATACGCGCGACGCCCCACAGCCGCTTGGTCGGATCCACCTCGACCAGCAGCGCGACGCGCTGCTCGGTCGACATCTGCACGCTCGAAGCGATCAGGTCCGCGAGCAGGCCGGGCGTCGGCATGTTCGAGACGAGGCCCTTCCATTCCTCGGGATAGTCGTCGCGCAGGTCGATCACCTTGTGCGAGAGCTCGATGACGCGCGCGCGCGCCGCCTCGACCTCCGCGCTCGGCTCGCGCGGCTCCGGCAGCGGCGTGACCACCGCGCGCAGCGCGCGGCCGGTGCTCGGCGCCTCGCGGAAGTGCGCGCGCACGATCCCGATCACGAGCGCCTGCTTCGCGCCCTGCCGCGCGTCCACGACGCGCACGACTTTCGCGATCGTCGCGATGGGATGCAGCTCGCCGAGCGATGGCTCCTCCTGTTTCGCGTCGCGCTGCGTCGCGACGAGAATCAGTCCGGTCGGGCCGGCTTCTTCGAGCGCCGCGAGCGACCGCGCGCGCCCGACCGAGAGCGGCACGTTGATCCCCGGGAAGACGACCGCGTCGCGAACCGGGAGGACGGGCAGGCTGCTCGGCACCTCGACCGTCTCGCTGCCGATCGCGATTCGCTGCTGGCCTTGTTCGCTCATCGCTCTTCTCCCGGGGCGCCGCGCGCTTGGGCAATCGCGCGAGGCTATGGCCATGCCCGGACCGGTCAAGAAAAGTGCCCGAAAACTCTCGCGATTCGGGAAGGTCGCCGTTAGCCTGCGCCTCCCGTTTTCCCGGGCCCGGGTGGCGGAATTGGCAGACGCGCAGGTCTCAGAAGCCTGTCTCAGCAATGAGGTGCTGGTTCGACTCCAGTCCCGGGCACCAGCTCACGTTCGTGCGAGCTCCGCTCGCCTTCGGCTCGCTGCGCGCGGCCTGCGGCGCTCGGCGCCGCTGGGCCGCTTGCGGCTTCTCGAGCCGCGTTCGGGCGCGACATCGCCCCCGGATCAGCGGCCTCGGTGATGCGCGTTGGCGAGCACTTCATGCTCGGCTTCCGCGGCCTCGCGCTGCCGAGCTGGCTGCGCGCGTTCGAGAAGGAGCACGGGCTCGGGGGCGTGATCCTGTTCGATCGCGACGTGCAGCTCGGGGGCGTGCGGAACGTCGAGTCTCCGGCGCAGGTGAGCGCGCTCTGCGCCGCGGTGCACTCGCTGCCGTCGCGGCCGCTCGTGTTCGTCGACCAGGAGGGCGGGCCGGTGCGGGCGTTTCGCGAGCTTCCGCCCGGTCGCGCGCCGCGCGCGTACACGCGCGCCGCGGAGGCACTCGCCGCCGGCCGGGAGACGGGGCGCGCGCTCCGGCGCAGCGGCGTCCACGTCGACCTCGCGCCGGTGCTCGACTCGGCGGACGGCCCGCTCGGGTCGCGTCACTTCCGCTCGCCGTCGCTCGGCGTCGCGTTCGCGCGCGGTCTCGCGGCCGGGGGCGCGGCAACGTGCGCGAAGCACTTCCCGGGCCTCGGGTCGGCCTCGATCTCGACCGACCTGCGCCCCCATGTGGAGGCGGTCGTCCGCGACCGCGAGGTCGCCGCCTTCCGCTCCGCCGTTCGCGCCGGAGTGCCGTGCGTGATGACGTCGCACGCGTTCTATCCCTCGCTGGGCTCGCGGTACAGGGCGTCGCTGCAGCCGTCGACGTACCGCCTGCTCCGCTCGCTGGGGTTCGAGGGCGTCGCGATCACCGACTCGCTCTCGCTCGTCCGG
>DASTOI010000264.1:0-5618 GCA_035762585.1 Myxococcota bacterium | reverse complement strand
CCGCGGCGCGCACGAAGCACGATGCGGCGCGCGCGCTCGACTGGATCGAGGCGGCCGCGCGCGCCGGCGCCTCCCCGCCGGACACCGACCTCAGCCTCGCCGCGTTCCGCGCGGCGCTCGCCGCGCTGTGATGCAGCGCCGCTCGGCTGCGCGGCGCTGCTGATGGCCGGGCTCGGCTACGCGCTCAGCGTGCTGATCGGCGTCTCGCTCGGCTTCTTCGGCGGCGGCGGCTCGATCCTCACCGTGCCGCTGATGGCCTACGTGTTCGGGCTCGAGGCGAAGATCGCGATCGCGAGCTCGCTGCTCGTGGTCGGCGCAGCGAGCGCGTCGGCCGCGGCGCAGCACTGGCGCGCCGGCAACGTCGACGCGCGCACCGCGCTCGTGTTCGGCGCCGCGGGCATGACCGGCGCGTACGCCGGCGGCCGCATCGCGTCGTTCTTCGACGGCTCTCTGTTGTTATTGATGTTCGCGCTGATGATGGCGATCACCGCGGTCGCGATGTGGCGGGGTCGCCGCGCGCCGGCGCAGAGCGCCGTTCAGCACGCGCCGGGGCGGCTCGTCGCGCAAGGCCTCGCGGTCGGCTTCTTCACCGGCCTGATCGGCGCCGGCGGCGGCTTCCTGATCGTGCCCGCGCTCGCGCTCTGGGCGGGCCTGCCGATGCCGCGCGCGGTCGGCACGTCGCTCGCGATCATCGTGATGAACGCCGCGGCGGGCTTCGCCGGCTACGCGAGCCACGTCGCGGTGCCGTGGACGCTCGTCACGTTCGTGACGCTGGCAGCGATCGCCGGCTCGTTCGCCGGCGCGGCGCTCGCGCGGCGCACGAATCCCGGATCGCTGCGCCGCGCATTCGCCGGCTTCGTGCTCGCGATGTCCGCCGTGATCCTCGTGCGCGAGGTCGACCGCTGGGCGAGCGACGCGCTCGCCGCGCTGCCGCGCACCGGCCCGCAGCTCGTGTTCGCGCTCTTGATCCTCGGCGCGGGCATCATCGCCGGCCGCGCGTCGCGCAGCCTCGAAGGCGCGCGCGGCGAGCCGGACTACGAAGGCGGGGCGGGGATTTGACCGACGCGACGCCGTTCACTCCGGTCGAGGGAATCATCGGCGGCGCGCTGATCGGTCTCGCTTCCGCGTTGCTACTTCTCACCGACGGCCGCGTCGCCGGCGTCAGCGGAATCTTCTCCCGCGCGCTCGTGCCCGCGCGCGGTGATTTCGCATGGCGGCTCGCGTTCCTGGTCGGCCTCCCGATCGGCGCGGCGCTCACGATCCGCGCCACGCACGACGTGCACGGCTTCGCGGTCACGCCGAGCTTTCCGCTGCTGATCGCCGGTGGGCTGCTCGTCGGCTTCGGCACCGCGCTCGGCAACGGCTGCACGAGCGGCCATGGCGTCTGCGGCATCGCGCGCGGATCGCGCCGCAGCGTCGCCGCGACGGCCGTGTTCATCGCGACGGGTGTGGCGACGACGTTCGTGTTGCGCCACCTGATGAGCGGCGCGTGATGCGCGTCGTCGCCGCCGCGCTGCTCTCGGGACTCGTCTTCGGCGCCGGTCTCGCGCTCGCGGGCATGACGAATCCCGCGAAGGTGCTCTCGTTCCTCGACGTCGCGGGCGCCTGGGATCCGACCCTCGCGCTCGTGATGGCCTCCGCGCTCGCGGTGAACGCGAGCGCCTATGCGCTCACGCGCCGTCGCGCGAAGCCGCTGTTCGCCGGCGCGTTCGCGCTGCCGACGCGCAGCGACCTCGACGCGCGCTTGCTCGGCGGCGCCGCGCTGTTCGGCGTCGGCTGGGCGCTGGTCGGCCTTTGCCCAGGCCCCGCGCTCGCGAGCCTCGCGCGCGGCGAGCCCGAGGTGTGGGTCTTCGTCGCCGCGATGGCCGCCGGAACGCTCGCTGCGCGCCGAGTCGCCTGAGGCCAGCGCGCTTCGGGTTCGCCGCCGTTCATCGCAGCGCCCACATCGCGCAGAGACCGAGAAGGGCGGCAGTCGGCAGCGTCGCGATCCAAGCCAGCACGACCTCGGCAGCCATGCGCCGCCGCAGGCCCCGGCCCGACGCGCCGATGCCGAAGATTCCGCCCGTCGAGACGTGCGTGGTCGAGACGGGAAGGCCCAGCTGCGAGGCGCTCGCGACGAGCAGCGCGGTGGCGGCGTTCGCCGAGAACCCCTGAGCGGCGCTCATCGGCGTGATCTTCTTCGCGAGCGTCTCCGCGACGCGCCGAGCCGCGACGAGCCCGCCGACCGCCATCGCCGCTGCGATCGCCGATACGCCGAGAGCCGGCGCGACGACGCTCGAGCCAGCGAGGAGGCCCAGCAGCTTCGGCGTGTCGTTGAGGCCGCGCGCGAAGCCGACGCTGCTCGCGCTCGCGAGGTGGCCCCAGTCGAGCAGGCGGCCGACCTCGATTCCGAACCGCCGGGCGTCGCGCGCGCCGGCGCACTCGCTTCGATGCGCGATCACGAGCCCGAGGCCGGGCGCGGCGACGGACGCGGCGTCGCCGTCCGCGATCGCGAATGGCGTCTCGCCTTCTACGCACACGCAGGTCTCGCGGCTTGCGCCCGCGAGCGCGCCGAGCGCCGTTCCCGCGCGGTCCAGCGCGAACGCGAATGCGAGGCCGAGAAACGGACCGGCGAGCAGCGGAAGAAGGAACACATTGCCGAGAACCCCGAGCCGAAGCTCGGGACCCGCCGCGAGCGCGCCGGCGCCCGCGAGCGCGCCGACCAGCGCATGGGTCGTCGAGACCGGGAAGCCGAGGCGCGTCGCGAGCAGCACGGTGGCCGAGGCGGCGAGCGCGACGGCCGCGAGATACTCGGGCGTGAGCAGCGCGTCGGGGACCAATCCCTTCGCGGAAAACGCGCTCACGAGCCCCGCCGCGAGCGCGATCGACGCGAGCGATCCGAGCGCCGTCGAGACCGTCGCGAGCGCGAGCGCCGGGCCGTAGCGCAGCGCGCCCGAGCCATAGAGCGTCGCGACGCCCTTCATGTTGTCGTTCGCGCCGTTGACGTACGCGAGCAGGAGCGTGCCCGCGAGCACGAGCCACTCCATCCATCCTCCCCGTCGCCGCTGTCGAAACGCGCACTGGCAAGTACGGCGCGACGCCGCCGCGCGTTACGGAAAACAGGCAGCACTTCGGCCCAGCGATCTCTGGAAGACCGAGCCGAGCCGGATTTGATGTGGGAGCTCGATCTGTACGCGCGGCTCGATCTCGCCGATGCGTGGGCGATCATCGGCCCGATCAATTGGTACGCGCCTTCGAGCAATCTCAAGCTGATGTTCGACCGGCTCGTCTGCATGAACGGCGGCAATCCGCGCGAGGACCTGATCGAGCACAAGAACCCCGAGCTCGCGATGGAGCTCGAGCAGTCTCCCGAGTGGAAGTCCTACAACCTGAACCATCTCGAAGGACGCACGGCCGCGTTCTTCCTGTACGGCGACCAGGTACCAGCCGCCGGGCAAGAGGCTCGCCGACGCGAAGCTGAAATGGCGCGATCTGCGCCTGCGGTTCGGACGCCCGCCGAAAGGATCGTCACCCGCCTCGCAGCAAGAGCAGGGCCTGAACCGCGAGCGACGCTGCACCCGAAACGCAGTAAGGTGGAGCGGCGACCCTAACAATGCGCTGCGCGGCCACCGCTGTGTGTACGGCACGAGCAGCAGCCGGTCCCGGCTAATGCCGCACGATCGCTGCGGCGCGGCGCTGGCCCGAGTGTTCCACCGCGTCGCTACGTGTGTGGAGCTCGACCTCGGGGTGGCGCATTTCCCCATCGACGTGCATTCGCTCGATCGGAACGCGCGATCCGCGTCCGCGCGCGCCCGGTCGGTCCTATCCTCGATCGATTCTTCGATCGATTCGAAGCCGACTTCCGCGGTACTCGATCGCGTTCGTCACTGTGCAGGTGGCGCCGGAGCTTCGCGCGCAGGTCGCGACCGCCCGCCGGAGGAGGCATTCGCGAATGCCGCATCTGAAGCCCCTCTCCCTCGAAGAGCAACGCGAGCTCGAGCCGATTCTTCGCCTCGTGGGAGGCGCAATGGGATTCGTCCCGAACAGCCTGCTGACGATGGCGCGCTGGCCGCATCTCTTACGCGCCTTCGTGCCGCTCGCCGGCCTCGTCAACGGCCCGGGTCGCATTGCGCCGGAGACGAAGGCGCTCGTCGGCTTCGTGTCGACCCGCGCCTCCGGCTGCCGCTACTGCCAGGCGCACACGAGCCACATGGCATCGCGCCGCGGCGTCTCGGCGGCGAAGCTCGAAGCCGCGCTGGAGTTCGAGACGAGCCCGCTCTTCGATGCGGCCGAGCGCGCGGCGCTCCGCTATGCGCGCGATGCCTCGCTCTCGCTCGGCGCCGTAACAAGCGCGCACCACGCGGAGCTGCGCAAGCACTTCGACGAGGCGCAGATCGTCGAGCTGACGGCGGTGGTCGCCCTGTTCGGCTTCCTGAATCGATGGAACGACGCGCTCGCGACGACGCTCGAGCCGGAGCCGCTCGCCGTCGCGACCGCGCGCCTCTCGGAGCACGGGTGGAGCGTCGACAAGCACGGCGCGTGATTCAGTTTTCATCGGGTTTTCATCGGGGACGTACTTTCATCGTCGACACATTCTGGGGGAATCGCCGGCGCGCTCGTTACTCTCGCGCCCCTCCCCCGCGGTCCCTCGAGGCGCAGACATGCCCCGTGGACCCCGACTGGATGCACCCGGCGTAGCGCATCACATCTGGCAGCGCGGCGCCGGTCGCATGGACGTCTTTCACGACGATGCCGACCGGCTCGACTTTCTGACACGATTCGAGCGACTGCTCGAGGAAGAAGGGCAACGGGCGCACGGCGTCGTCCTGCTTTCGAATCACTTCCACGCGGTTCTCGTAACAGGCCCCACGCCACTCTGGAAGTTCATGCACCGCCTCACGACGGGCTACGGCCGCTATTTCGTCGAGCGCTACGCGTACGCGGGCCATGTCTTCCAGAACCGCTATGGCTCGCGCGTGCTCGAGAGCGACGAAGACGTTGCCACCTGCGTTGTCTACGCAGCGCGAAATCCGCTCGAAGCGGGCCTGGCGCGCAGCGAGCGCGCGCTTCGCGTCGACTACCGCTGGTCGAGCTACCCCGCACTGATGGATCCGCGCGCTACGAGCTACGGCATCGCGGTCCGCTCCACGCTGGCGCTCTTCGGCCGCTCTGTCCCTGAAGCGCGCGCCGACCTTCGCGCGCGTGTGGCTCGCGGGGTGGCATGGAAGGCCGAAGACGATCGCGCCGCACATCCGCCACTGAGCGCGAGCGACCCGCTGCGCGCGAAGACGTTCGAGGCGATCGTCGCTGGCGTGTGCCGGCGCTTCCAGCTCGCAGCCTCGGACGTGCGCGGCCGGAGCCGCGACGCGAGCGCGCGCAATGCTCGCGTGGAGGTTGCGCGCGCGGCAGCTCGCGCCGGCTTCAGCGGTCGCGAGATCTCCCGCGAGCTCTGCGTTTCCGAGGCGACTGCGTGTCGGATGATCCGCGCCGTTACTCGGCGGTGAAGGCCGTCATCGGCCGCCGCGCCGGCGCGGAGCCGGTGAAAGTACGTCCCCGATGCAAAGTGGCGCGCGCTGGCCGCGTGGCGACGCCGGAAGCGGGCGGTCAGTCGACGACCAGCCACTGCGGGATCCTGAGCA
>DASTOI010000263.1:0-3035 GCA_035762585.1 Myxococcota bacterium | reverse complement strand
AGGGCGGCCCGCAGCTCGTCGCGCGGATCTGGTCCGCGCGCGGCGGGGACGAGGGCCGCGAGGGCGCGCGCAAGCCGGCTTCCATCGAGGAGCGCGCGCTGCGCGCGCTCGCGCGGCGCGAGAAGCTGCTCGCGTCCGGCGAGACCGACGCCGTTCGGCTCGTGCACGGAGAGGCCGACGCGCTGCCAGGCCTCTTCGTCGACCGCTTCGGCTCGGCGCTCCGCGTGATCGTCGCGGGGCGCGCGGCGCTGCCGATCTGGGAGCGCGCGAGCGCCGCGCTCGCGAGCACGCTGTCGAAGGAGCTCGGCGCGGAGCCGAGCCGCGTGCTCGTGCTCGCGCTGCGGCCGGCGCCGCCGGGCGACCTCGAGTGCGTCCGCCTCGTGGCGGAGCCCGCGCCTCCGGTCCCGCTCGTCGTGCGCGAGGGCGCGCTGCGTTTTCGCGTCGATCTCGGGCTCGGCGAGCCGGCGCGCCCGCGTCCAGGCGTCGGCTTCTTCACCGATCAGCGCGCGAACCGGCGGCGCGTCGCGAGCCGCGTTCGCGCGGGCGGCCGCTACCTGAACCTGTTCGCCCATACCGGCGCATTCAGCGCGGCGTTGCTCGCAGCGGGGGCGGGTGACGTGACCAGCGTCGATTTGTCGGCGCCGTATCTCGCGCAGCTCGAAGAAAATCTCGAGCGCTCGGGGCTCGCGAGCGAGCGCCATCGCTCGGTCCGGCGCGACGCCCGGCGCTTCGTCAACGAGCTGGCCGACGGCGAGCGCTTCGACGGGATCGTGCTCGACCCGCCCACCGCCGCGGGCGCCGGGCGGAGCTACTGGAGCGTGCGGGGCGGCCTCGCCGAGCTCGTCGAGCGCTGCGTGCGCCACCTCGCGCCGGGAGGCTTCCTGCTCGTCACGAGCAACGACCGATCGGCGCGCAGCGCCCAGCTCGCTGAGCTCGTCGAAGCCGCCGCGGGGCGGGCGAGTACGCCGGTGCGCGTCGCGGACGCAGCTCCGAGCCCGGACAGCCCGAATCTCCGCGGGTTTCCGGAGGGCGCCGCGTTCAAGGGGCTGCTCGTCGAGCGCATGCGCTAGCGGTCGCCGACCCACGAAAAAATCTCGATTGCGTGACGCAGTGACCGACACCTGCCCAGACGCCTCCGCCACTCAAGCCGCTGAGCACGTGTGCTCGTGGGGTGGAGGACGGATCGATGCGGAGCGGAAGAAGGCTGGCGGTGCTCGGCGGGCTCCTGCTTGCGGGCTTCGCCGCGCTGCCGGCGGCGGCGGCGCCGATCAAGCTCTGGCTCGAGCCGAACGGCGGATTCGGCTTCGACGCCGCCACGACCGGCGCCGCGTCCGCGGCGGGCGTCGGCTCGCTCCCCGACAGCCTGTTCTTCTCGAATCCGGCCTCGGGTCCCGCGCGCATCACGATCACGACGCCGTCGCCGATCCAGGGCAATAGCGTGCAGAACGCTTCGTTTGCGAACCCGAGCACCGGTTCGAGCACGTGGACGGTCGCCGCGCAGGACCGCGCTTATCAGGATCTCTGGATCGTGATCCAAGGCCACGACCCGAACGACCCGAACGCGTCCTATTACGACGAGAACGACCGGATCGGGCTGCGCATCGACTCCGCCGATCCGAACTGGCGGCTGGTCGGTCCGGCGGATCCGAGCTTCCCCGATGTGACCTACCTCGCATACTTCGTCGGCGACTTGGCTCAAGGTGCGAGCTTCGACGTACCGATCAGCTACGTCGTCGCGAAGGCGCTGAGAATGGTCCCTAACACCACGCCCCAGCTTCACGAGTTCCCGCAGTACCGCGTGAACTTCGTCGAGCTCGCCGTCGTGCCCGAGCCCGCGGCGCTCTCGCTGCTCGCGCTCGGGGGCGCGCTGCTCGCGACTAGGAAGCGAAGACGAGCCTGATGACTGCGAGCGCGCGGCGGGGGGCCGCGGCGCTGTCGATCGCGCTGCTCTTCGGCGGCGCCGTCGCCGCCGCGCCCGAGGAGGATGCGCAGATCCTGCGCGCGAGCACGCTCGCGCGCAGCGGCCGCTGCGACGAGGCGCTCGCGCTGCTCGCCGACTCCGGCGCGAGCGGCCCGCGCGCGGCGTTGCTGCGCGGCCAGTGTCACCTCGAGGCGAAGCGCTACGCGCAGGCGGTCGCGGCGCTCGACGAGGCCCAGCGGCTCTCGCCGGGCATGCCCGACGCGCAGCTTCCCCTCTTGATCGCGCGGTACAACGTCGGCGACATCGAGGGCGCGCGGCGGGCGCTCGGCGCGATGCCGCAGAGCGCGACGCAGCGTCCCGAGTACCACCTCTATCGCGGCTTGTTATTGCTGGAAGGCGCCGAGAACGCGCAGGCCGGCGCCGCGTTCGACCGCGCGCGCGAGCTCGCGCCGACCGAGATGCAGCCGGTGGCCGCGTACTACAGCGGGATCGCGTGGCTGTCGGCGAAGGATCGCGAGCGCGCGAACGCGTCGTTCGATCGCGTGATCGCGCTCGCGCCGGGCTCGGAGTGGGCGAAGCAGGCGGAGGCGGCGCGCCGCGGGACCGCGCGCGGGCCGCTCACGCGCTGGGCGTGGCTGCGGGCCGGCGCCGAGTGGGACAGCAACGTCGTGCTGCGCGGCGACGGCGTCGAGCTCCCGGGCGACATCAGCGACGAATCGGACGGCCGCGCCGTCTGGGTCGCGCACGGCGGCGCCGAGCTGTTCCACCGCGGGGATTTCTCGGGCGGCATCAGCGGCACCTATTACGGCAACGCGCACTTCGATCTGACCGACTTCGACGAGCACCATCCGACGCTCTCGCCATGGCTCGACTACCGGATCGACGAGGACACGCTGTTCCGGCTGCGGTACGACGTCGGCTACGCGTGGATCGGCGGCGACGAGTTCCTGTTCGACCAGCAGGTCTCGCCGACGCTCTATCACGATTGGGGCGCGGCGGGGCGCTCGCAGCTCTCGCTGCGCGTCTCGTACCTCGACTTCAAATTCCCGACTTCGACGCCGCTGGGTGCGCCCGCGACGTTCCCGACGAACTACCGCGATCGCGACGGCTGGGG
>DASTOI010000262.1:0-4674 GCA_035762585.1 Myxococcota bacterium | reverse complement strand
GCGCGGCGCGTGGCCGAGCCGCTCAGGCAGCGCCTCGAACAGGAAGCGCAGCACGCCGGCTTCGTACGCGCCGCGCGCGCCACCGCCGGAGAGCACGAGCGCACGGCGCGGCGCCGTTCGCTTCGCGATGTTCGCGCGCCTCACCACGCGAGAACGGTAGAGAGCCTAAGCGCCCGGGGAAACGTCGCGGGCTGCGCGCCGAGCGCCCCGCCCGCAGTGAGGTGCGAGCGGGGCGCCGGCCCGCGCTCGCGCGTTGGCAGGGCGACCCGTGCGAGCGACAAGCAGGCTGTTGGGGATGAACCCGCGTGAAGGCGCGCGGTTGCGACAGGCGCCGGCCGGCCGATCGCGGACTCCGGACCGGCAGCTCGCGTCACAACACGCGGAGGGGGAGCGCGACGGGGCCGCGGAGGAGCACGGAGCGGCGATAGGCGACTGCGTTCGGATCGCCGGTGAGCTTGGGGAAGCGGCGCAGGAGCGCGCTCAGCGCAGCCTCGGCTTCGAGCCGCGCGAGCGGGGCGCCGAGACAGAAGTGGGGACCGGCGCCGAATGCGAGGTGCCGGTTGTCGGCGCGCGCGACGTCGAGGCGATGCGGTGCCGCGAACTGCGCGGGATCGTGATTCGCAGCGGCGAGCAGCAGCACGATCGGGCGGCCTCGGCGAATGCGGCGACCGGCGAGCTCGACGTCCTCCACCGCGACGCGATCGGTGAACTGCACCGGCGAATCGAAGCGCAGGAACTCCTCGACCGAGGTCGGCATGAGCGCGGGCTCGGCGCGCAGGCGGTCGGCCTGATCCGGGAAGCGGAGCAGCGCGACGACGGCGTTGCCGATCAGGTTCGTCGTCGTCTCGTGGCCGGCCGCGAGCAGCAGCGTGCAGAGCGAGAGCAGGTCGCCCTCGCCGAGCACGCGCCCATCCTGCTCGGCGGCGATCATCGCCGAGAGCAGGTCGTCGCGCGGCTCCGCGCGGCGCAGCGCGAGCATCTCGCGGAAGTAGCCCGCGAGCGCGGTCGCGGCTTCCCTCGCGCGCGCGAGCCCGCGCTCGGCGTTCAGCGGGTCGATGATCTGCGCAACGCCATTCGACCACGCGCGGAACCGCTCGCGATCGGCGCTCGGAACCCCGAGCAGCTCCGCGATCACGATCACCGGCAGCGGGTGCGCGAGGTCCCGCACGAGCTCGAGCTCGCCGCGCCCGCTCGCCGCGTCGAGCAGCTCTTCGACGAGCGCCTCGATGCGCGGCCGCAGCGCCGCCACGCGCCGCGGCGTGAACGCCTTGTTCACGAGCCCGCGGATGCTCGTGTGATCGGGCGCGTCGAGGTTCAGCAGATTGCGATCGATCAGGTTCAGGAAGTCCGGCGAGCGGCGATTCGCCCAGCGCACGAGCCGAAACGGGGCGGCATGGCGGCGATCGGCGGAGAAGCGCGCGTCGCGCAGCAGCGCGGCGACGTCCGCATAGCGGCTCGCGACATAGAGCCCCGATGGCGCGCGGTAGATGCCCGGCGTCTCGCGCACGCGCGCGTAGGCGGGGTACGGATCGCGACGGTTCGCGGAGAGAAACGGATTGAACAGCCCGATCAGCGGCGACAGGAGCCGTAGCAGCCAGTCTTGTCGAGCGATCCATTGCAGCAATCGCAGCATCGCCGAGGCCTCGGAGCGCGTTGAGCGAGAGGTGTACCGCGCTTCGCGCTCGGCAGTTCACTCGCCCTCGGCGGCGGACGCGCGCGGTTCTCCGGTAACGTGCTTCCTTCGTTCGTTCGGAGGAAGCGATGGCCAGCAACGGCGCGAATGGCGCGGACCGCAAGTTCAAGTGGGTCGGCACGCGGCCGATCCGGCACGACGGCGTCGACAAGGTCACCGGCAAGGCGAGCTTCGGCGCCGATCTCTCGTTCCCCGACATGCTGTGGGGAAAGATCCTGCGCAGCCCGCACGCGCACGCGCGGATCAAGCGCATCGACGCGTCGAAGGCGCTCGCGATCGCCGGCGTGAAGGCGGTCGTCACCGGCGCGGATCTTCCTGACGTGGCTTCGGCCGAAGCGGAGGGCGGCGAGGGCGGCGGCAACATCCGCGACCTCGCGCGCAACGTGATGGCGCGCGACAAGGCGCTCTACCACGGCCACGCGGTCGCGGCGGTCGCGGCGCTGACGCAGGAGCTCGCGGATCAGGCGCTCGCGGCGATCGCCGTCGAGTACGAGGTGCTGAAGCCGGTGCTCTCGATCGAAGAAGCGCTCGCGCCGAACGCGCCGATCCTGCACGACGACCTTCGCACGAAGGGCGTCAAGGACTCGGGCCCGACGAACGTCGCGGCGCGCATCCCGTTCGTGAAGGGCGACGTCGCGAAGGGCTTCGCGGAGGCGGAGTACGTCGTCGAGCGCACGTATCGCACGCAGACCGTGCACCAGGGCTACATCGAGCCACACGCAGTCGTCGCGCGCACGAACGCCGACGGCCAATCGATCGTCTGGTGCTGCACGCAGGGCGCATTCGTCGTGCGCGCGTACTGCGCCGCGGTGCTCGGGCTCGAGCTCTCGCAGCTGAAGGTGATCCCGAGCGAGATCGGCGGCGGCTTCGGCGGCAAGACGACCGTCTACACCGAGCCGATCGCGGTGCTGCTCTCCCGCAAGACGGGGCGCCCCGTGAAGATGGTGATGTCGCGCGAGGAGGTGTTCCGCGCGACCGGGCCGGCGGGCGCGGCGAAGGTCGAGGTGAAGCTCGGCGCGAAGCGCGACGGCACGCTGGTCGCGGCGCAGGCGCGCCTCTGGTACGAGGCCGGCGGCTTCCCGGGCTCGCCGTTCGGCGCCGGCTCGATGACGGTGTTCGCGCCGTACGACGTTCCGAACATCTCGATCGAGGGCTTCGACGTCGTCGTCAACAAGCCGAAGACGGCGGCGTATCGCGCGCCGGGCGCGCCGCAGAGCGCGTTCGCGACGGAGCAGGCGCTCGACGAGCTCGCGCGTGAGTTGAAAATCGATCCGATCGATCTGCGGCTCAAGAACGCGGCGAAGGAAGGCACGCAGGCCGCGTATGGCGCGAAGTTCGCGCGCATCGGCTTCGTCGAGACGCTCGAGGCCGCGAAGAAGCACCCGCACTACCGCGCGCCGCTCGAGCCGAATCAGGGGCGCGGCATTGCGTCGGGCTTCTGGTTCAACGTCGGCATGCAGTCGAGCGCCGAGGTGCATCTCGCCGAGGACGGCACTGCGACCGTAATCACTGGTAATCCCGACATCGGCGGCTCGCGCGCGTCGATGGCGATCTGCGTCGCGGAGGAGCTCGGCATCGACGTCACGAAGGTGCGCCCCGTGGTCGGCGACACCGAGACCGCGGGCTACTGCGATCTCACGGGCGGCAGCCGCGTCACGTTCGCGACCGGCCTCGCGGCGATCGAGGCCTCGCGCGACATCGCGCAGCAGCTGCGCGAGCGCGCGGCGAAGACCTGGGGCTGCGACGTCGCGAAGGTCGAGTTCGTCGACGGGCGCTGCCAGCCGGCGAAGGGCTCCGGCCTCGAGCACGCGCCGCTCACCGTCGCGCAGCTCGCTCAGGGTATGGCGAAGACCGGCGGGCCGATCAACGGCCGCGCGCAGGTGAATCCGCGCGGCGCCGGCCCCGGCTTCGCGACGCACCTGTGCGACGTGCAGGTCGATCCCGACACCGGCCGCGTCGACGTGCTCCGCTACACGGCGATCCAGGACGCCGGCAAGGCGGTGCACCCGTCGTACGTCGAAGGCCAGATGCAAGGCGGCGCTTCTCAGGGCATCGGCTGGGCGCTGAACGAGGAGTACGTGTTCGACGAGCGCGGCGTGCTCGAGAACGCGGGCTTCCTCGACTACCGGATGCCGGTCGCGAGCGATCTCCCGATGATCGACACCGTCGTGATCGAGGTGCCGAACCCCGGGCATCCGTACGGCGTGCGCGGCGTCGGCGAGACGCCGATCGTCGCGCCGCTCGCGGCCGTCGCGAACGCGGTGCACGCGGCGACGGGCAAGCGCATGACCGAGCTGCCGATCTCGCCGCCGCGCCTGCTCGCGGCGCTCCAGCAATAGGAATCATTCGGCAAGCGAAGCGCGCAGCGAGCCAACGGCGAGCGGAGGACGAACAGTGGCCTCGGTGGCGGGAATGAAAAAATGGTTGCGGCTCGTCTCCGCACAGGACAATCGAGTCTCGTGGCGGTCGTGCTCATTCCCCCTGCACTGCGCGCGCTGACCGGCGCCGAGCGTGTGACGCTCGCCGCCGTGAACGTGCGCACGTTGTTAGGGGCGCTGGAGGCGCGCTTCCCCGGCTTCGGCGCGGCGCTCGGCCCGCGCTTCGCCGTCTCGATCGACGGCGAGATCCGCAGCGATGCCGACTACGACCCGCTCGCGGACGAGACCGAAGTCGCGTTCCTGCCGCCGCTTTCGGGCGGGTGAGGATTCCGATGGAGGCACGAACGATTGGCGTCGGGATCGACGGCCTCGGCCACGTCGTGATCCGCGTGCGCGATCTCGAGCGCTACGAGGCGTTCTATCACGAGCTGCTCGGAATTCCGATCAGCGCGCGAGCGCCGGGTTGGGCGATGACGTTCTTCACGCTCGGCGAGCACCACGACTTCGCGATCTCTGCGCTCGGCGAGAGCGCGGCGCCCGTGGGCGAGAAGAACCTCGGCCTCGATCACGTCGCGTTTCACGTGGACGGCGGCCTCGCGCAGC
>DASTOI010000261.1:0-3615 GCA_035762585.1 Myxococcota bacterium | reverse complement strand
GGCTGGCCCCGAGGTCACCGCGAAGTATGAACGTCCCCGCTGCGGTGACTTATGGGAGCGCGGGGCGGAGGTGCTCAGCGGCGAAGTCGAGGCCGCGGCGAAAGTCGGCGGCGTCGGCGTAGCGCTCGGCGAAGACGAGCTGCGTCGCGCCGGCGTCGGCGAACGCGCGCGCCTGCGCGGCGGCGGCGCTCGGGTCCTTGCGCGAGAAGCCCGTCAGTACGACGACCTCGGGCGCGCCGCGGCCCGCGGCGGCGAAGCGCTCGCGCAGCTCGGTGATGCCCGCCCGCAGCGCCGCGGCGTCGCGCGCCATCGGCATCCAGCCGTCGCCCCACTTCGCGGCACGCGCGAGCGCGTGCTGCGCGTCCCCGCCGACGTAGATCGGCGGCCGCGCCGGGCGCGGCAGGAACAGGAACTTCTGCGCATTCGCCTCGACGACGTCGTTCGCGAAGCAATCCGCGAGGAATGCGAGCGTCTCGTCCATGCGCGGCCCGCGCTCGGTGCGCGGCACGCCGAGCGCGCGGAAACTCCGCCGCCATCCAGCCGACGCCGACGCCTAACAACATCCGTCCCTGCGACAGCTCCTGCAGCGTCGCGATCGCCTTCGCGGTCGGCAGCGGCGCGCGGTACGGCAGGTTGATCACGCCGGTGCCGAGACCGATGCGCGACGTGGCGCCCGCGAGAAACGCCAGCGCGCCGAGCGGGTCGAGGTATCGGCCGCCGCTGCCCTCTGCGTCATCGGGCGGGATCGCGAGGTGATCCTGCACCCAGACGTGATCGAACCCCGCCTCCTCCGCCGCCCGCGCACAAGCCAGCAGCGTCTCCCGCGACGACTGGGGCCCCATCGAACGCAGCGCGACACCGACCTTCATCGAGCCGCGTGGAGCCTCACCGGCAGCTTCGTCACGCCGCGGAACACCGGGCTCGGATGCAGCGGGAGATCGCCGCTCCACGCGCGCTCGATGCGCGAGGTCTTCGCGAGCAGCGCCTCGAGCGCGACGCGCGCTTCGAGCCGCGCGAGGTTCGCGCCGAGGCAGTAGTGAGGGCCGAAGCCGAACGCGATGTGAGGGCTCTTCTCGCGCAGCGGATCGAAGCGCTCCGCGTCGTCGAACACCTTCGCGTCGCGGTTCGCGGAGCCGATCCAGCAGAGCAGCATGTCGTTCGGCTGCACTGCGACGCCGTGAAGCGTGAGCGCGCTGATCGCGCGGCGCGGCGCGAACTGCACCGGCGACGAGTGGCGCAGCGTCTCCTCGATCACGGCCGGCGCGAGTGAGAGATCGGCGCGCGCGCGCTGCTCCCACTCCGGATGCGCGAGCAGCTCGAGCACGGTGTTCTGGATGAGCGTCGTCGTGGTCTCGGTCCCGGCGACGAGCAGCAGGATCAGCATCTGCAGCATCTCGTCGTGCGAGAGCCGCGAGCCGTCGACTTCGGCCTGCACGAGCCCGGTCATCAGGTCTTCGCGCGGCTCGCGCTTGCGGCGCTCCGCCAGCGGGATCAGGTACGCGCGCATCTCCTCGCGCAGCGCGATCTGCGCGCGCACGCGCGCCTCGTCGAAGCCGCCGAAGAACGCGAGGCCGAGGCTCGCGACCGCGCGATCCGACCACGTCTTGAACTGCGCGCGGTCCTCGGCAGGGATGCCGATGATCTCAGCGATCACCGTGACCGGCAGCGGGTAGGTGAGCGCCTGCACGAGATCCGCCTCGCGCTGGGCCACGGCGGCGCCGACGAGCTCGTGCGCGAGCGCGTGCATGCGCGCCTCGAGCCGCGAGACGATGCGCGGCGTGAAGGCCTTGTTGACGAGCCCGCGCAACCGCGTGTGCTCGGCGCCGTCCGTCACGAGCATCGAGGGCGGGATCACGTCGAGCTCCGGCGGCAGCTGCGCGCGCAGCGCCGCCTGCGGCGCGTTCGAGAAGCGCGCGTCGTCGCGCAGCGTCGCCTGAACGTCGTCGTAGCGGAACAGCGAGATCACGCGCAGCGGCAGGCCGGCGTGCAGGTAGGCGGGCGCTTCATCGCGGCCGCGCGCGTAGAGCGCATACGGATCGCGGCGCACCGCCGGGTCGAGCGGGTTGAAGGCGAACATCGAAGCACCTCGGCGCGGCGTTCCGCTTTGTACGCCGATTGCTTGCGCCAGGCAATCGACTCCTCTGCTCGAAACCGCGGCCGCACGCGCCGCAGCCGAGCGAAGTCAACGAGTTTCAGTGGACCAAGCCGAGCCCGTTCACGGGGCGTAGCTCGACCTGGCGAGCACCCCCCACTTCCCGTTGCGCAGCACGATCACGTAGAGCGAGTCGTAGCTGCCGACCGGGATGCCGCCGGCGCGATAGCGCGTGAAGCGCGCCGCCACGTGGACTTTGTTCGGGCTGCTCTGCACGACGCGCCGCTCGGTCCAGGTGCTGTAGTCCCAGCCGCCCTTCTCGAGCCTCAGCTCGCGCATGTACTCCCCGATCCCGGCGAAGCTGCGAACGCGGTCGCCGGCGATCCGCACGTGCGGGAAGTGGAGCGTCGCGACGAACGCCGCCTCATCGCGCGCGTTGTAGGCGGCGATGTAGTCGTCGAGCACGCGCAGCGCGGCGGTCTCCGGACCCTCGGCGTAGAACGCGTACTGGGCGAGCGCTGGCAACGCGGGGGGCGCGGTCAGCAGGACGCAGCAGACCACCCTCGCGACCCACGCGAATCGCGCCATCGCTCACCCCCCCTTAATGCGTGCGAAACCCTTCCTGCGATTCAGGGCGCATAGCTGGAGCGCGCTTGCACGCCCCAGCGGCCGTTCGACTTCGTCACGACGTAGAAGGACTCGTAGCGCGCCAGCACGCCGCCGTCTGCACGAAAGCGCGTGAAGACGACCGCGACGTGCACTTTGTCAGGGCCGGCTTGAACGACGCGCCGGTCGCTCCACTCGCTGCGGCTCCAGCCGGTCTGCTCGGCGAAGCGCGCGAACTCGAAGTTGTTGCGGAAAGCGGCCGCGTCCTCGAACACCGCGACCTGGCCGCCCGCAATCCGCACGTGCGGGAAGTGCAGCGTCGCGATCCAGCCCTCGACGTCGCGCGCATTGAACGCGGCCATGAACGCGTCGAGCGTGCGCAACGCCGCCTGCTCTGGCGATTCCTCCGCGCGAGCCGCGCCTCCGATCGCCGCGACGAGCAGCGCGGCGGCGAGAGCGAGGACGGGAAGTGAGCGGTGTTTTCGCGTGAACATGCGACCTCCGAGCGAGTTCGAAGCGGTGAAGCACTTCGTATCGTGACGCCGCTCGGGGCGGGAGGGGGCTCCGTTCCGCTGCGGGCCCTCTGCTCCAGGACCCCCAGTCCCGCCCCTCGCTCCTTGCTCCACTGCGGGTTCGAGTCCTTAGAAAGAACGGCGAAGCGCCCGGCGGCATCGAGCCGCCGGCGCTTCGCTCCGTACCGAGGTTCGCGCTACGGGTCGCGCGTTCTCCCCCAGCGAGATGCGCGTTCGCAGCTTGCGCGCTGCTGAATTTTCTCACCAATGACGAGGCGCCTCGAACGACGCAACGACATGCTTCAGCGCCGCCCGCCTCGAGCACACGCCGCGAACGAAGACGCGCGACCGAGCAGCACGTCCACTCCAACAAAATCTGCGCGCCTCGCTGCAAAAGTGCGGCGT
>DASTOI010000260.1:0-4931 GCA_035762585.1 Myxococcota bacterium | reverse complement strand
GGAGCCGCGGATTTCGTCGGGCGTGCCGAACGCCGCGATCTTGCCGCCGTGCACCATCGCGATGCGGTCCGCGATCTTGAACGCTGCGCCGATGTCGTGCGTGATGCAGAGGACGGTGACGCCGAGCCGCTCGCGCATCTGCAGGATCAGCTCGTTGATCGTGTCGGACATGATCGGGTCGAGGCCGGTAGTCGGCTCGTCGACGCAGAGCAGCGCCGGCTTGTGCGCGATCGCGCGCGCGAGCGCGACGCGCTTGCGCATGCCGCCCGAGAGCTGCGAGGGATAGAGCTGCTCGACGTCGCGCAGGCCGACGAGCGCGAGGTTGTCGCGCACGCGCTGCGCGATCTCGGCGTCCGGACGCCGCTGCACGTAGCGCAGCGCGAAGCCGACGTTCTCCGCGACCGTCATCGAGTCGAACAGCGCGCCGAACTGGAACAGCGTGCCGACCTGCATCATCAGCTCGCTCTGCTCGGCGCGGGTCAGCGTGTTCATCTCGCGACCGAACAGCCGCACCGAGCCCCGCTCGTAGCTCTCGAGCCCGAGCAGGATGCGCAGCAGCGTCGACTTCCCGCAGCCGCTGCCGCCGATCACGACCGTGATCTCCCCGGCCCTCAGCTCGAGCGAGACGCCTTCCAGCACGCTGCGATCGCCGAAGCGCTTCCAGACGTCGTGCAGCGACGCCTGCAGCTCGCTGCGCCCAGGGTTCTCAGGGAATTCCGTCGCGGCCGACAAGATCCGCGCACCTTAGCCGCGGAGTTTTCATCGGGGACGTACTTTCACGAAGTTTCATTGGGACGTTCCGGATGAAAGTACGTCCCCAATGAAAACTCAGCTCTCGAGGACGCGGGGGACGCGCGCGCCGACGCGGACGAGCAGCTCGTAAGGGACGGTGCCCGCGGCCTCGGCGACTTCTTCGACGCGCAGCGGCGCGCCGCCGCCGGCGGGGGCTCCGAACACGAGCACCGCGTCGCCGATCTCGACCGGCGAGCTGCCGACGTCGAGCGTGATCAGGTCCATCGAGACGCGGCCGGCGATCGGCACGCGGCGGCCGCGCAGCAGCACGAACCCGCGGTTGCCGAGCGTCCACGGGATGCCGTCCGCGTAGCCGATCGGCAGCGTCGCGATGCGGCCGCGCTGCTTCGCGCGGAACGTCGCGCCGTAGCCGACCGGATCGCCGCGCCGCACCCAGCGCACGTTCGCGACGCGCGTCCGGACGCTCATCACCGGCGCGAGCTTCGCGGCATCCGCGAGGTGCGGCGCCGGCGCAACGCCGTAGAGCATGATCCCGGGGCGCACCGCGTTCACTTCGGCGGGCGTCGCGGCCGCGAGCGCGCCGTCGCCGCCGGCGACCAGCGCCGCCGAGTTCGCGACGTGCACCTGCCTCGGCGCCACTGCGCGCGAGCGCAGCGCGGCGAGCACCTCGGCGAACAGCGCGAGCTGCCGCAGCGTCGGCGCGAGGTCGCTCTCGTCCGCGCACGCGAGGTGCGAGTAGACGCCGTCGAGCGCGAACGCCTTGTCGCGCGCGATGCCTTCGATCAGCGACGGCGCCTCTTCGGGCGAGATGCCCATGCGCGCCATGCCCGTGTCGACCTCGACCTGCACCGGAATCGTGCGGCTGCGCTCCGCCGCCACCTTGCGCAGCAGCGCGAGATGGCCGGCGTGCTGCACCACGGGCGTCACGCCGAGCGCGACCGCTTCGTCCGCCTCCGCCGCGTCGTGCACGCCGCCGAGCACGAGGATCGCGTGCTGAATCCCCGCGGCGCGCAGCTCCGCCGCTTCGGCGATCGTCGCGACCGCGAAGCTGCGACAGCCGGCCGCCGCGAGCCGGCGCGCGATCGGCGCCGCGCCGTGCCCGTACGCGTCCGCCTTCACGACCGCGATCACGTCGCGCCCGTCCGCCAAGCGCTTCGCCTCGGCGTAGTTCGCGGCGAGCGCGTTCAGATCGATGCTCGCCACCGTCGGACGACCGGACTTCATTCCCTCTCCGCTCGGGCGGGCGAGCTCGTCGGCGCGCTTCGTGGCCACGCGCGCAGCTTCGCAGTCGCACGCGGGCGGCGCAGCGCGCGCCCGTTGTTTGACAGCCCCAACCCCCCTGAATACTGTCGGTTTTCCTCGGCGCGAACTTGGACGCATTCGCACGCGCCGCAGCCCGGATGGCCCCGTCTTGGAAGCGACCGACTCGGAAGCGATCGACTCCTCGCGCCGCGCGCTCGCGATCCGCGTGAACGGCGAAGCGCGAGAGGTCGCCGCCGGCGCGACGGTCGCGGACTTGGTCGCCGAGCTCGGCCTCGGCGGCCGCAAGATCGCGGTCGCGGTGAACCGCGACGTCGTCCCGCGCGCGAGCTACGCCGCGCGCGCGCTGTGCGCCGGCGACCGCATCGAGATCCTCGAAGCGGTCGGAGGAGGCTGAGATGTCCGAGACCTACACGCTGGGCAGCCACACGTTCCGCTCGCGGCTGATCGTCGGCAGCGGGAAGTACGAATCGCTGCCGCTCCAGCTCGCCGCGACCGAGGCGAGCGGCGCCGAGATGATCACGGTCGCGCTGCGCCGCGTGGACCTCACCAAGCCGCGCGAGCAGAGCGTGCTCGGCGCAATTCCGAAGGGCGTCACGGTGCTGCCGAACACGGCGGGCTGTTACAAGGTCGAGGACGCGGTCACGACCGCGCGGCTCGGCCGCGAGCTGTTCGAGCACGCGCTCGTGAAGCTCGAGGTGATCGGCGACGAGCGCACGCTGTTCCCGGACACCGCGGCGACGATCGAGGCCGCGCGCATCCTCGTCGCAGAGGGCTTCGAGGTGCTGCCGTACATCACGGACGACCCGGTCGCGTGCCAGCGGCTCGCCGCGCTCGGCTGTGTCGCGGTGATGCCGCTCGCGGCGCCGATCGGCTCGGGCCTCGGCATCCGCAACCCGGCGAATCTGCGCATCATCCTCGAGACGGTCGAGGTGCCCGTGGTCGTCGACGCGGGCGTCGGAACCGCGAGCGACGCAGCGGTCGCGATGGAGCTCGGCGCGACCGCGGTGCTGATGAACAGCGCGATCGCCGGCGCGAAGGATCCGGTGAAGATGGCGCGCGCGATGAAGCTCTCGGTCGAGGCCGGCCGGCTCGCGTACGAGGCGGGCCGCATCCCGCGCAAGCTCTACGCGAACGCGTCGAGCCCGCTGAGCGGCATCGCGACGTTCTGACGGCAAGCGAAGCGCGCAGCGAGGCGGAGTCTGCGGAGCCGAGCGGAGTCGAACTCGCCAACGCGCGGCGCCCCATCCTCTGTTTCGTGACGGACCGCGCCAGCGCGTGCGGCGCGAAGCTGCCCGAGATCGCCGCGGCGGCGGTCCGCGGCGGGGCCGACTGGGTGCAGGTCCGCGAGAAGGACCTCGACGGCGCGGCGCTGCTCGCGCTCGTGCGCGAGATCCAGCGCGCGGTCCGCGCGCAGAATCCGGCCGCGCGCGTGATCGTCAATCGCCGCATCGACGTCGCGCTCGCGGCCGACGCGGAGGGCGCGCATCTCGGCTTCGACGCGCTGCCGCTCTCCGAAGCGCGCGAGCTGCTCGGGAGCGCGGCGCTGATCGGCGTCTCGACGCACGCGGCGGCCGAGGTGCTCGCAGCCGCGCACGCTGGCGCGAGCTACGCGCACCTTGCGCCGATCTTTGCGCCGTACTCGAAAGCGGCGTCGCGCGCGCCGCTCGGCCTCGCAGCGCTCAGCGAGGCGGCGCGCGCGGGCCTTCCGGTGATCGCGCAGGGCGGCATCGACGCGCAGCGCGCCGGCGCGTGCATCCGCGCCGGAGCCGCCGGCGTCGCGGTCACCGGCGAGCTCTGCTCCGCGCCCGACCCGGAGCGCGCCGCCCGCGCGCTCCGCGCGGCGCTCGATGGCGCGGCGTAACAGCGGGGTCTGACCCCGCTGTTACGCTAAATCGCGATCACGGCGGCGCCGCCGCTCGCGTGAACGCGCCAGACGCGGGGCGCGCAGCCGAAGCGCGCGGCGAAGCCAGTCTCGAGCGCGCGCGAGACGCTTTCGGACGCATCGCCCTCGGCGAGATGCAGCGTGCAGCCGCCGAAGCCGGCGCCGGTGAGGCGCGATCCCGCGCAGCCGGGCGCTGCGTCGCCTAGCGCGCATAACAGGTCGAGCGCGGGCGTGGAGACGGCGTAGTCGTCGCGGAGGCTCGCGTGGCTCTCGCGCATCCGCGCGCCCGCGGCAGCGAGATCGCCCGCGCCGAGCGCCGCCGCGAAGGTGTCGACGCGGGCGTTCTCGGTGATCACGTGCCGCGCGCGCCGCAGCAGCTTCTCCGGGAGCGCGCGCTCGAGCGCGGGCAGCGCGTCGGCCGTCAGATCGCGCAGGGCCCGCGCGCCCGGCGCAGCGATGCCCGCGCGCTTCGCTTCGGCGAGCGCGGCCGCACATTCCGCGACGCGCTCGCGATAGCCGCCGCGCGCGAGCTCGCGCTGCGCGCCGGAGTCCGCGACCAGCCAGACCGCGTTCTCGGGGAGCGGCAGCGTCTTCACGCTGCGCTCGCGGCAGTCGATGCGCAGCGCGCGGCCGCGCTCGCCGAGCGCGCTCGCGTACTGATCGAGGATCCCGCAGCCGATGCCGACGAAATGATTCTCCCCGCGATGCGCGAGGTCGGCGACCGCGCGCGGCGAGAGCGCGATCTGCGAGACCGCCGCGAGCGCGAGCGTCACCGCGACGCCGAGCGCGGCGGACGACGAGAGCCCGGCGCCGAGCGGCACGTCGCTCGCGATCGCGAGGTCCGCGCCGCGCACGCGCTCGCCCGCCTCGCACAGCGCGAACGCGGGCGCGCGCACGTAGTCCGCCCAGTCGCCCGCGCGCGCGAGCGCGTCGAGCGTGAAGCTCGCCGGCGCATCCTGCGCGAGCGAGACGGCGCGCACGGTGTCGTCGTCGCGCGCCGCCGCGAGCACGAGCGTCGCGCGATCGATCGCGC
>DASTOI010000259.1:0-2598 GCA_035762585.1 Myxococcota bacterium | reverse complement strand
CGGTCTCGACGCCGTGCCCGGCCGGCTCGCAGCCGATGAGGCGGACACCGGTGTCGGGGATGAAGGCGTGAAAGAGGCCGATGGCGTTGGAGCCGCCGCCGACGCAGGCGACGGCCGCGTCGGGGAGGCGTCCGGCGCGCTCCAGGAGCTGGCGGCGGGCCTCGACGCCGATGACGCGGTGGAAGTCGCGGACCATCGTCGGGAACGGGTGCGGGCCCGCGACCGTCCCGAGCAGGTAATGCGTGGTCGCCACGTTCGTGACCCAGTCGCGCAGCGCCTCGTTGATCGCGTCCTTCAGCGTGCGCGAGCCGCTCTTCACCGGGTGGACCTTCGCGCCGAGCAGCTCCATGCGGAACACGTTGAGCGCCTGGCGCGCGACGTCCTCCTCCCCCATGAACACTTCGCACTGGAGGCCGAGCAGCGCGCACGCGGTGGCGGCCGCGACGCCGTGCTGGCCGGCGCCGGTCTCGGCGATCACGCGCGGCTTGCCCATGTGCTTCGCGAGCAGCGTCTGCCCGAGCACGTTGTTGATCTTGTGCGCGCCGGTGTGCGCGAGGTCCTCGCGCTTCAGATAGATCCGGAGGCCGAGCTCGCTCGAGAGCCGGCGCGCGAAATAGAGCGGCGTGGGGCGGCCGGCATAGTGGGTCAGCAGCTCGTTCAGTTCGCGCTGGAACTCGGCGGAGCTGGTGACGCGCGGGATCGCCGCCTCGAGCTCGTCGAGCGCCGCAATCAGCGACTCCGCGACGTAGCGCCCGCCGAAGCTCCCGAAGCGCCCGCGGCTCGCTCCGGGCGCGAGGGATTCGCTCATTTCGACGCCTCGCGCACGGCCTTCACGAACGCGGCGATCTTCGCCGGATCCTTGCGGAAGCTGGCGCCGTCGACGCCGGTCGCGACGTCCACTCCCCAGGGCAGCACGTCGCCAACGCCTTCGAGCGCCTGCGCGACGTTCTCCGGCGTGAGGCCGCCGGCGAGAATCACGTCGGTGCCCGCCGCGATCAGGCCCGACGCCTCGCTCCAATCCCACGCCTTGCCGCGCCCGCCGCCCTCGGTCGGGTGATCGAGCAGCAGAATCGCGCTCGGGAACTGCTCGGCCGCCTCCATGTCGGCGCCGCGCACCGCCTTGATCACCGGCAGGTCGACCATCTCGATGTCTTCCTCGGTCTCGTCGCCGTGGAACTGCACGCGCTCGAGGTCGACCCGTCGCAGCACCTTCAAGATCTGATCGAGCGGCGCGTTCGCGAAGACCGCGACGCGCTCGATCTGGCCCGCGACGCGCTCCGCGATTTTTTCGGCGCGCTCGATCGTGAGCGCGCGCGGCGAGCCCGGCACGAAGTTCAGCCCGATCAGGTCGACGCCGGCGTCCACCGCGGCCGCTGCGTCGTCCGGGTGGGTGATTCCGCAGACCTTGATGCGAACCGTCACGCAATCCCTCTCAGTCTTCGCAGCGCGAGACCGACGTCGGCTTCCCGCATCAGCGACTCGCCGACGAGGTAGCCGCGCGCGCCGGCTCGCGCGAGCCGCTCGACGTCGGCGCGGCCGAAAATACCGCTCTCCGCGACCACGACGGCGCGGCCGACCGCGCGCGGCGCGAGGCGTTCGGTCACCGCGAGATCGGTTTGGAACGTGCGTAGGTCGCGATTGTTGATTCCGATCACGACGGCGCCGCTCGCGAGCGCGATCTCGAGCTCCGCCTCGTCGTGCACTTCCACCAACGACTCGAGCCCGAGGCTCGCCGCGTGCTTCGCGAGCGCCGCGAGCTCGGCCGGGCTCAGCGCGGCCACGATCAGCAGGATCGCGTCGGCGCCGGCCACGCGCGCCTCATCGATCTGGTAGGGATCGACCACGAAATCCTTCCGTAACAACGGGAGCGGCGTCACCGCGCGCACCGCCGCGAGCCCGCCGAGCGAGCCGCCGAAGTACGGCGCGTCGGTCAGCACCGAGATCGCGGCTGCGCCGGCCTGCGTGTAGGCGCGCGCGATCGCGACCGGATCGAAGTCGGCGCGAATCTCGCCGCGGCTCGGCGACTTGCGCTTGATCTCCGCGATCACGCGCACGCCGTCGCCGTGCTCGAGCGCCGCGCGCAGGCTCGCGACCGTGCGGCGGCAGGCGCGCGCGCGCGCCGCGAGCGCCTCCGCGCTCTCGCGCTGCTTCGCGTCCGCCAGCTCGCGGCGCTTGCTCGCGAGGATCTCGGCGAGAATCGTCATGCGCGCGCCGCCGCAGCCGCGGCCCGATCGGCGGCCTGCGTCGCCGCTGCAAGCGCTGCGAGCTTCGCCTTCGCCGCGCCCGAGGCGATGCTCTCGCGTGCGAGCGCGACCCCGGCGCGGAGGTCGGCCGCGGCACCCGCTACCCAGAGCGCGGCGCCGGCGTTCACGAGCACGATCTCGAGCCTTGGCCCGGCCTCGCCGTCGAGCACGGCGCGAGCGATGCGGGCGTTCTCTCGTGCGTCGCCGCCGCGCAGCGCTTCGGGCTGCGCGCGCGCGACGCCGAGCGCTTCGGGCTCGATCCGCATGGGCTGCACGCGGCCCGCATCCAGCCACGCCGCGTGCGTCGCGCCGGTGGTCGTGATCTCGTCGAGCCCGTCCTCGCCGTGCACGACCA
>DASTOI010000258.1:0-7660 GCA_035762585.1 Myxococcota bacterium | reverse complement strand
CGCGCCCGACGCGGCGGCGAGCGACGAGGCCGCGGCACTCGAGGGAGCGAGCGGCGATCCCGAGCAGGCGGCCGCGCCGCCGGTCACGCCGCAGCCCGCGCCCGCGCCGATCCGCGTCGTTCAGCGCGACAAGAGCTGGATCGATTGGCTCCTGGAGCCGGTGGTGCTCGCGGGCCTCGCGGTTCTGATGCTCGGGTTGGTCGTGATCCTGTGGCGCAGGAGCCCGCCGCGGCCGGCTGCGAAGCCGACGCGGAAGGAGGATGAAACTTCCACGGCGTCTCTGTTCGCGAGCGAGCCGGCGGCGAGCAGCCCGGAGTCGCAGAGAGATGCGGCCGCCGTGGAAACGATCCCCTCGCCCTTTGCGAGCGAGGCCGGCGGGCCCGCGGATGGCGCCGGCGATACCGGCGAGAGCCCGTTCGATCTCGAGGCGCCCGACACCGAGCCCGAGAAGCCGGACCCCGGGCCGGCTCACGGCGCGATGCTGTCGACGATCGCGAGCGTCACATCGACGAGCGCCTTCGAAACCCAAGCCCCGACCTCGACCGGAGGACTCTCTTTGTCCGAGCTCGACCGCCGCCTCGCGCTCCTCGAACAGCGCCTCGAAGAGGTGATCGACGCGAAGGATCGCCTCGAGCGCCAGGTTTCCGCGCAGACCGAGGAGCTGCGCGTCCAGCGCGCCGCGATCGCGCGAACCCAACGCGTGCTGCGCACGGTCGTACGGCCCGAGGACGATCAGCCGAGCGAGCCGGCTCTGAAGAGTTAGGGAGGGTCAGATCCCGTCCGGTCTCGCGCCGGCGGCCTCACGCCGCTGCGAGCTGGAGCGCGCCCACCGCGCCGGCGTACTCGCCGCGCTCGAGGAAGACGGGCTCGCGGCCGAACGCGCTCGTGATGTCGTGGAGCACGTCGCGTAGCGCTCGGTTGTCGCGCAGCGTCGAGCCGCCGAACACGATGTGACGGATCGCGTGCGGCGCGGCGAGGCCGGCGCAGATCAGCGCGACGTTCTCGCCGACCAGGCCCATGATCGCCGCCGCCACGTCTTCGGGCTTCGGCTTCGTCCCGCCGCGCAGGATCGGCTTGCCGAAGTTCGCGGCCGTGAGGTCGCCGGTCAGTGCGATCTCGCCCGGGCGGTAGATGTCCGAGACGAGCATGTCGACGTGGCGCCGCTCGCCGCGCGCCGCGAGCGCGCAGATCTCATCGAAGCTCGCGCTGCCGAGCAGCAGCGCGCCGAGGCCCATCACGGTGCCGCCGCCGAGCGCGGTGCCGCCGACGCGATTCACCGAGAGCCGGTCCGCGAGCATCACGCTCGTGCCGGTGCCGAGCGAGACGAGCAGGAACGGGTGCGGTGCGTCACGACCCTCGGCGTCGAGCAACGCGGACGCGCCAGCGCCCCACGCGGCGAACTCGCTGACGCGCACCGCGTCGGCGCCGAGCCGGCGCGAGAGCTCGCCCGCGCCGCCGCCGGTGAGCCCGATCCGACGCGGCGCCAGCTCGGCGACCAGCTTCTCGGCGGGCTGCGCGTCGCCGGCCGGCAACACGCGATGCAGCATCTCGCTCCCGCTGCGGATTGCGAGCTTCATCAGGCTCGCGCCCGAGTCGATCCCTACCGCGTCGACCATCGCGTGCCCCTTCACGGATTTGGTGCGGCACCGCAGACGGTCGGGGCTCGCAGCTCCGTCACTTCTCGGTGTCGGCCCGACGGCCGGCTGATATACACCGAGGCGCCCGAGCCGGGCCGGCACGAAGAAAAATTCGCGTCGGGGATCACTCGGCGGCCCGTCGAGTGTCTCATGCTCGGGTCTGTCCTCCACCCTCGCTCGGGCCGCGCATGTATACCCAGTTCTACGGGCTGCGTGAGAAGCCTTTCACACTCAGTCCCGACCCGAAATACCTGTTCCTCTCGGACTCGCATCGCGAGGCGCTCGCGCATCTGCTCTACGGCATCGAGCAGGGCGAGGGCTTCATCGCGGTCACCGGCGAGGTCGGCACCGGCAAGACGACGCTGTGCCGGACGCTGCTCGAGCGGCTCGATCCGTCCACCGAGGTCGCGTTCGTCTTCAACCCGCCGCTCTCTGGGATGGAGCTGCTGCAGGCGATCCACCACGAGCTCGGGCTGCTCGGCGGCGAGGCGACGCGCCAGGAGCTGACCGAGGAGCTGAACCAGTTCCTGCTCGAGAAGAAGGCGCAGGGAAAACGCGTGCTCTTGATCGTCGACGAGGCGCAGAATCTCGAGCGCGATGCGCTCGAGCAGGTGCGGCTGCTCGGGAACCTCGAGACGAACACCGCGAAGCTGATCCAAATCGTGCTGCTCGGGCAGCCGGAGCTCGACACCAAGCTCGAGTCGCCGGACCTGCGCCAGCTGCGCCAACGAATCACGGTGCGCTGGCGGCTCGCGCCGCTCTCGGCGACGGAGACGCGCGAGTACGTCGCGCACCGGCTGAAGGTCGCCGGCGCCGCGAAGGAGCTGTTCACCGAGCTCGCGACGCGCGAGATCCACCGCCGCTCGCGCGGCGTGCCGCGCGTGATCAATCTGCTGTGCGATCGCTCGCTGCTCGCGGGCTTCGCATCGCAGGCGCTGTCGATCGGGCTCGGCCTCGTCTCGCAGGTGGAGCGCGAGGTCGCCGGCCCGCCGCGCGGCGGCAGCCGCTTCTCGAGCTGGCGCGACAAGTTCGTGCTGCGGCCCGACTTGTTACTGGCCGCGCTGGTCGGCGCGACCGCATTCGCGCTCGTGCTCGGCGTCGCGCTCAGCACCGGCCTCGGCGAGCGCTGGCTGCGAAGGAGCGGCAGCGAGCCGGAGCGCGCGCCCGCAGCGGCGAAGCCTGCGCCGGCGGCCGCGAGCGCTGCACCCGCCGCACTCCCCGACGTCTCCGCCGCTCCCACGCCTTCGCGCGAACCGCTCGCCGATACGCTCGCGCGCATCTCGCCCGCCGCCGCCGGCGCCGCGAGCTTCGACGCGATGCTCGAGGCGTGGGGCGAGCAGGGCGGCGGCGCGGAGTTGCTCTCGGTCGGACAGCTCCAGGATCAGCTGCGCAAGCGCGGCTTCTCGGTGCTCGCGCTGCTGGAGTCCGATCTCGACGCGCTCCGCTGGATCGACCGCCCGGCGCTGCTCATGCTCAGCGCGCTCGACGGCGCGCCGCGCCCGGTGTTGCTCGAGCGCCTCGCGGGCGACGCGGGGGTGCTTCGCGGCCTCGGCCCGGGCGCGCCGCTGCGCGTTCCGCTCGGCGAGTTGCTCTCGCACTGGGATCGCACCGCGTTCATCGCGTGGCGCAACGGCGCGGCGCTGCCGGAGCTGCTGATCGCCGGCAGCCGCGGCGAGCCGGTCGCGTGGCTCCAGCAATCGCTCGCACAGCTCGGCCACGCGACGCAGGCGCCGAGCGGCGTGTTCGACGACGCGACCACGGGCGCGGTGCTCTCGTTCCAGCGCGCGCAGGGCCTCACCGAGGACGGCGCGGTCGGACCGTTCACGCAGCTGCTGCTCTACCGCGCGCTCGCCGGAGACAGCGATGCGCCGCGTCTCGTGGAGAGCGCGCCTTGAGCACGATCCTGAAGGCGCTGCGGCGGCTCGACGAGCAGCGCCGCTCGGAGACCACGCCGCGCACGCTCGAAGAGCAGGTGCTGTTGGGTGGTGGCGCCGGTCGCGCGCCGCACGGGCGCAAGATCTGGCTCGCGGGCGGAGCGCTCGGCGTCTTGGCGGTCGCGGGCGCGTCGGCTCTGTGGCTCTCGCGCGAAGAGCCTCCGGCGGCTGTCGCGACGGCCCAGCCCGAGCGCGTCGCGGCGGCGCCCCCGCCGCTGCCCGAGGCCGTCGCGCGCGCGCCGCGCGAATCGCTGCCGGCGCGCGGCGCGCCGATCACAGGTGACGAGCTCGATACTTCCGTGCGTTCGGCGCTGCGCCCGCAGCCGACGCGCGGCGAGCTCGCGCGCGCACCCGGCGCTGCGAGCGCGCTTCCGGCGGCTGGCAATCAGCCCGAGCCGGGCATCGGCGTCGAGCCCAACAACTCCACAGCGCAGCGAGAACCCGCGGCCGCCACGACTCCGGCGCGAGAGACGCCGCGCTTCGCAGTGCGCTCCGCGCGCGAGGAGCCTCGCACGCCGGCTCCCGCACCCGCGCCCGCACCGCAGCGCGAGCTCGCGCCGAGCTCCGAGCAACCCCAGCGCGCACCGCTTCCGGAAGCGCAGCCCGAGATCTCACCCACGCCGCGCGATCCCGACCCGAGTGCGCAGCAGCAAACCGCCGCGCCTTCGCCAGCGTCCGCGCGCGAACAGCGCAGCGAGCCCGCCCCCACGGAGCCCGAGCCCGACGTCGCGGTCGTCGCGCCGCGCCCCGAGGTCTGGGTCGAAAGCACCGAGTGGCATCCGTCGCCCGAGAAGCGCAGCGCGCGCATCCGAATCGGCGAAGACATCGCGCGCAACCTGCGCGAAGGCGACGCCGTGGGCGGCGTCATCGTCAAAGAAATCCGCCCCTCCGCCGTCCTCTTCCTCCACGAAGGTGCCGAATTCAAGCGCGGTGTCGGCGGTAGCTGAACGAGCTGTTGGGCGGCACCAAGAGGGGGCGGTGACACTCGAGATCAGCACGCACAAGGTGCACACGAAGGTCTTCTTCGAGATCTACGGCCGGCAAGGTTTTGCAGGTCGCTTCATCTATCAGCAGCGCCACACACGGTTCAGCGAAGCCGACGTTCCCGACCTCTTCGCCAGGCGGCCGTACCGAACCGAAGAGCCGCACGTTCCTGAGTATCGCTATCGCCTCGACCGGGACGGAATCCACATCGCGCTTCTTTACGAAGGCGCCTCACTCCCCGAGTGACCCTTAACTATTGCCGCGTTTTGGACGCTGCCCCGAACACAGCACCTCGAAGTTACGCGACGGCGCCTCGACGGCGCCGTCGCGTCACCTCTCCCTCTCCCGCTACGCGTCGTCGCCGACGCACGGCAAGGAGCCGCGCGGGTAGGCGGGGGTCGCGGAGCGAAGCCCCAGGCGTGACCGCGCGCACGCTCGAAGCGCAACGCGCCCAGATCCTCGAGCGGCGCACGCCACGATCCATCGCGGTCACGCGGGTGAGCGCAGCGAGCCCCCGCCGGACCGCGCGGCGGCGTCCCGCGACGAAGTCTCAGAGCACCCGACTCAGCGCACCGAGACCGTCCCGTTACTCGCCCGCAGCTTGATCGGCGCACCGCCCTTGCCGAGCACGCAGCGCAGCCGGCCCTCTTTCTCGCGCGGCGCGCACGGCATCTCCCTTTGGGTGCGGATCGTTCCGTTGTCGACGCGGATGTCGAGGTCGGCGTCGACGTGCTCGGGCAGGTCGAGCGTGATGCGGCCGTTGCTGGTCGCCAGCACGACGCCGCCCGGATCGACGCTGCCCAGCCGGCAGCAGATCGTGCCGTTCGAGGTCGCGGCGTCGACCGAGCCCTTGTGCTCGGAGAGCTCGATCTTGCCGTTCGACGAGCGCGCGACGAGCCGGCCGCAGATGCACTCGGCGTGGACGCGCGCGTTCGACGTGTGCACCTCGACGTCGCCGACGATGTCGGTGACGCGCACCGGCCCGTTGCTCGAGTGCGCACGCACCGAAGCGCGCAGCCCCGAGAGACAGACGAGCCCGTTCGCCGAGCTGACGGCGACGCGCGTACCGCGCGGCGCGCGCACTTCGAGGTCGGCCTTGCCGCGGAGCAGGAAGCGCCCGGGCACGTTCACGTCGACGAACAGCTCGCCGGCGCTCTCGCGCGTCGTCACCTGAATCGCTTCGGCGCGCGCCGCGGCATCTTCCACCGATTCGCCGCGCGCGGCGCGCACGACGCGTAGCGCGATGTCGGAGCGGTCTTCCCCAATCACCTGCGTGCGGCCGTTCTCGTTGTCGATCGTGAGGCCCGTGCGCGGCGCAGGGAACATCCGCGTCTCTTCGAGCTCGGCGCGCTCGCGCCACGGAATCCCTTGCAGCAGGGAGCGCAGGAAGCCGCCCAGGCCGGCGTGCGAGCGCCGATCGTCCTCGTCTCGATCGTCGCGTTGCCAGCTCACGGTTTCTCCTGCAAGAGGCGCGGCGAGGGGGTTGCATCGAATCCATCCGCGACGTCAGGTCCGTTCATGCCGCAGCCATCCCTTTCGCGTGGTCGACGAGGCGCGAGAGCACGGCGCCCGCGGGCCCCTGCAGCGACGCCGTCGCGTAGGGCGTGAAATCGCTGGGGTACGGATTCACTTCGATCGCGCGCCCGCCGCGGCGCAGCACGTCCATCGGAAACTCGGCCGCGGGGTAGACGGTCGCCGACGTGCCGACGACGAGAATGCAGTTCGCGCGCTCGACGGCTTCGATGCACGCGCGCAGCACGCGCGGCGGGATCGGCTCGCCGAAGCTGACGGTGTCGCCCTTCACGATGCCGCCGCACTCGGGGCAGAGCGGCGGCAGCTTTTCGGGATCGACCGTGATCGCCTTCGGATGGAAGCGCTGATGGCACTCGAGGCAGCGCAGCCGATGATGATTGCCGTGGATCTCGAGCAGCGAGCGCTGGCCGGCTTGTGCATGGAGATCGTCGACGTTCTGAGTAATCAGGGTGTCGAGCAGGCCCTGATCTTCGAGCGCCGCGAGCGCGCGGTGGCCGGCGTTCGGCTTCGCCGCCGCGAGCGTCTCCGCGAGCCCCTTCGCCCACGCCTCTTTCGGATTCAGCCGCTCGCGCCACGCCTTCGCTGGATCGCGCATGAAACGCTGGTAGCCGTCGAGCGGCGGCTCGCCGTACTTCGTCCACAGGCCGCCCGGCCCGCGGAACGGAGGAATGCCGCTCTCGACGGAGAGCCCCGCGCCGGTGAGCGCGACGACCGAGCGCGCCTCGCGCAGCCACGCCGCCGCCTGCGCGATCTGCGCATCGAGCTCGGGCGTGAGCGCGAAGTCGGCGTCCATCAGTGGAAGCGCCTGCGGCGCTCGTCGTCACCGTCGAGCGCGCGCAGCTTGTTCCGCATGCGCCAGCGCCGGAAGCGGTACTGGAGTTGCGAGATCGTGACGCCCGCGTCGCCGCTGCCGGTCAGCAGCAAGAGCCCGACCAGCGCGCCGCCCAGATGCCCGATCACGCTGACCTGCTGCGAAACGAAGATCAGATCGAGCAGCAGGAAGGTCGGAATCATCCAGATCGCGCGCAGCGGGACGGGCGGGAACAGCAGCAGCACGGTGCGATTCGGCCATAGCAACGAGCTCGCGAGCAGCACGCCGTAGAGCGCGCCGGAGGCGCCGAGCGTCGCGCCGCCCTGCGTGCCGAACAGGAGGCGCAACGCGCCCTGCCAGAGCGCGATCACGATGCCGGCTCCGATGCCGGTCATTAGGTAGTACTGCAGGAAGCGGCGCGGGCCCCAGGCCGCGGCGACGTCGCCGCCGAACATCCACAGGCCGAGCATGTTGAAGAAGAGGTGCTCGAAGCTGCCGTGCAGGAACGAGTAGCTGACGATCTGCCAGGGCAGGAAGTTGCCGCTGCCGATCGGCCAGAGGGCGAGCGGCCCGAACAGGGCCCCGCCGATCAGCCGCTCGAGGAAGAACACCGCGACGTTGGCGAGCAGGAGCGCCTGCGTGGCGGGGGGCAGCGAGGGCATGCGGGGCGGGGTCGTGCGATGCGGAAGCCGAAGTCTACGGGCCGCGTCGAAAAGCGACCCTATGGCACACTCGCCGCCTTCTCCGCCCCATGGCCTCGG
>DASTOI010000257.1:0-10166 GCA_035762585.1 Myxococcota bacterium | reverse complement strand
ATCGTGGTCGGCGGCGCGCCCGCGCTGCGCGACGCGGCGCTCGCGCGGCTCGAGTTCGCGGCGGACGCGTTCCTCTCGGTCTCGCCGCTCGTCGCGCGGGCACTGCCGGCGCTGTTCGCGCGGCGAAACGAGATTCGCGCTGCGCTGAATGCGCGCGTCGCGGCGAATCGCGCCGCGCTCGAGGGCGCGCTGCGCGCGGCGCCGTGCGCGCAGCTGCTTCCCGCGCAGGCCGGCTGGGCCGCGATCGTGCGCGTCGCGCACGCCGGCGATGACGAGGCGCTCGCGCTCGCGGCGCTCGACGAGGCCGGCGTGCTGATCCATCCGGGCGATCGCTTCGAGCTCGAGGCGCGCGGCGCGGCGCAGCTCGTCGCGGGACTGCTCGCGCCCGAGATCGAGTTCGCGGCGGGCGCGCGCGCGCTCGCCGCGCTGCTCGCGAAGCGCGCGCGATGAACGCGCTCGTCACCGGCGCGACCGGCTTCGTCGGCTTTCACGTCGCGCGTTGCCTGCGCGAGCGCGGTCACGCGGTGCGCGCGCTCGCGCGCGGGCCCGAGCGCGCGCGCGAGCTGCTCGCCGAGCGCGGCGTCGAGATCGCCGCCGGCGACATGACGAACGCGCGCGCGGTCGGCGCCGCGCTCGCGGGCTGCGACGCGGTCGTGCACGCGGCAGCCGCGGTCTCGCTCGATCCGCGCGACGCGGAGCGACTTCTCAGGGAGAACGTGCTCGGCACGCAATGCGTGATCGGCGGCGCGTGCGACGCCGGCATCGCGCGCATCGTCTACGTGTCGAGCCTCACGACGATCTGGGGGCCCGAGAGCGCGAATCCGAGCGCGCACAGCGCGCTGCGCGCGGGCACGAGCGGCTACGCGCGCGCGAAGTGCGAGGCCGAGCGCGTCGTGCGCGCGCGCCAGGAGGCGGGCGCGAAGCTCGCGATCGTCTACCCGAACGGCGTGATCGGTCCGGACGATCCCGGCCTGAGCGAGGCCGTGCGCGCATTCCGCGGCTTCACGCGCGCGACGCTCGCGACCAGCGGCGGCCTCGCGTCGGTCGACGTGCGCGATCTCGCATTGCTCTGCGCGCGGCTGCTCGAGACCGAGCGCAGCGGCCGCTTCGTGATGGGCGGGCAGTTTCACAGCTGGGATCAGCTCGTGGCCGAGCTCGAGCCGCTCGTCGGCCGCAAGATCCGTCGCGTGCGCGCGCCCGGCTGGGCGCTGCGCGCGGGCGGTTCGTTGCTCGACGCACTTCGCGCCGCGCGAGCGGGGCGAGCGCCCCACGGCGGTGCGACGCCGAGCAGCGCTTCCGGCGCGGCCGCGATGATCACGCGCGAGGCGATGGAGTACGCGACTCGCATGCGCGCGCTGCCGAACGATCCGGTGCTGCGCGAGCTCGGCGTCGAGCTCCGCCCGCTGAGCGAGACCTATCAGGCAACGCTGGCTTCGCTCGCTGCCAAGCGACGAAGCCGCCAGACGATCGCGGCGACACGAGAACGCCGCGCCTGAGCGTTACCGCGATCACAGTCACGCGCGCGCAACTGCGCGTGAAGTCGCCGCGCGCCTGCGATTTGTGACGGACCAGTGAGGCCGGTCACGGGTGGCCGCATTCCGCGCTCCGAAGATGCGATGGACCTTGGGGGTACACATGCGGCGCGGCTCGTCATCCGTATTGAGTGGACTCGCGTTGCTTGCCCTGATTTGTCCCGGCGGCGCGGCAGCGGTCGAGGTCGTCGGGACCTCCGCGGGCCTCTCGTGGACGGCTGCCACGGGGCCCGTCGCGGGGTACGCGATCGAGGTCTCGCGCAACAGCGGCGCCTACGCCGAAGAGACGCGCGTCACGAGCGCGTCGACGCGCGTCTCGGGCGCGATCGGCGAGACGGTTCAAGTGCGCGTGATTGCGTTCGACGTCGCGGGCGAGCTGGGAACGCCCTCGACGCCGTCCGACCCGATCACGTTCATCGAAGGGACGCCGCCTCCGCCGCCGCCGCCTCCCCCTCCGCCGCCTCCACCGCCGCCGCCGCCTCCTCCTCCGCCGCCTCCTCCTCCCGGTGACGGCGATCCGGTCGGCGACGTCGATGGCGACGGCATGACCGACGCACTCGCTTATCACTCGGCGACCGGCGAAGTCTCCGCGCTGCTGCTCCACGCGGACGGCACGCGCACGTTCCAGCCGATCGGCAGCCCGAGCGACTCGGGCATGCGGCCCGTCGGCTACGCGGACATCGACGGCGACGAGCAGGCCGACCTGTTCTGGCGCAACGCGATGAGCGGCGCGAACGAGATCTGGCTGATGAATGGGACGAGCTTCACGGTGCTCGCACTGCCGTCGCACCCGGCGTCGAGCGCGTTGGTCGCACTGCGCGACTTCACCGGCGACGGCCGCGCGGACGCGCTGTTCGCGAATCCGGCGTCCGGCGCGAGCGAGATCTGGGAGCTCGACGGCGACGGCCAAGCCGCGGTCGTCGCGCTGGATGCAGCGCCGGCCGGCATGGTCCTGGCGGGCGCGGCCGACGTCGATGGCGACGCATCGCCGGACCTGATCTGGCACGACACGACCAGCGACGCGGTCGAGGGCTGGCGAATGGACGGCACCGATGCGGTCGCAGTGTTCTCGCTGCCGGCCGCGCCGAACAACGCGAGCCTCACCGGCGTCGGCGATTTCGACGGCGACGGCATGGACGATCTCGCCTGGTACAACCGCGCGAACGGCCGGCGCTTCGTGCGGGTCTGGTTCATGAATGGCATGAACGCTCCCGCGATGGGCATCGCGCGCCGCTTCGGCAAGAAGCTCACCGTGCGCGGCGTGATCGATGCGGACAGCGACGGCCGCGCAGATCTCGCGCTGCGAAGAAAGTCGGGTGTGACGGCGTACACGGTGGATTCGGCCGGAACGATGAATGATGACGGCGAGATGGTGTGGACCACCACGGCCATCACATTGGACGAAATGCCCACGTCGAAGCGCTGGTACTTCCTGGTGCTCGAGTGATGAGGAGGGGAGAGGCGATGAAGAGAGTCGTTCTGGCCACCGCGCTGGTGTTCGCGTCGCTGTCGTTCGCGAGCGCCGCTCTCGCGCGAACCGAGCAGCTGCGCTGGCAGCATTCGAACGTCGCGACCGTCGCGGGCTTCCGGGTCTACGTCGGAAACGCAGCGGGCGTCTATCAGACGACCCTCGACGTCGGGCTGCCGAGCCCGTCGGCCGGCGTCTACACGTACGCGCTCTCGGTGCCGGACTCGAACACCGTGTTCGTCGCGGTCAGCGCTTACGGTCCGACCGGACTCGAGAGCGTGAAGAGCAACGAGCAGCGCCGCCTTGGCCTGCTCGGCGCGCCGGGCAAGCCGCAGATCACGCCGTAGCTCGTCGAGCTTCGCTCGCCTCTTCCTGGGCGACGCGAGGCATTGGGGTGTGACCGGCTCGCTGCGCGCGGCCTGAGGCGCTTCGCGCCTCGGGCCGCTTGCGTCTGGCGCGTCGCGCTCGGTCGCTGCTCGGAGGCTCCGCGCGGCTTGCGCGGCGAGCGTGCTACTTCCGCGGCGTGGCAGTGCGGCGCTTCTCGCACCTCGGGCTCTGTGTGCGCGATCTCGCGCGCGCCGAGGCGTTCTATGTGAATGGGCTCGGCTTTCGCGAGCTCTCGCGGATGACGACGCGCGGCCAGGAGACGTCGCAGCTACTCGGGCTCGCGCGCGTCGAGCTCGAGGCGGTGTATCTCGAGCGCGATGGGCTGCGGCTCGAGCTGCTGCATTACCGGAGCCCCGGCAGCGAGGCCCAGGCCGGCCCGCGCGCGATGAATCTCGCGGGCCTGACGCATCTCTCCGTGATCGTCGACGATCTCGACGCGACGCTGACGGCGCTGCGCGCGCTCGGCGCGCGCGTGCTGCCGGAGTCGCGCATCGAGAGCGCGCAGTTCGGCGCGCGCGTCGTGTTCGCTCTCGATCCGGACGGCACGCGCATCGAGCTCGTCGAGGGCGACTTCGATCCCGAGAGCCTCGGAGGACACACGGCATGAGCTGGCGAAACCTCGGCCTTCCGCGCTTCGCGTTCGAGAAAGGCCTGCACGAGATCGGGCGCGGGCTGTACGCCTACCTGCAGCCCGACGGCTCGTGGGGCTGGAGCAACGCCGGGCTGATCGTGGACGGCGGCGAGTCGCTGCTCGTCGACACGCTGTTCGATCTGCGGCTCACGCGCGAGATGTTGGCCGCGATGCGCCGCGCCGAGCCGCGCGCCGCGGCGCGGATCGCGACGCTCGTGAACACGCACGCGAACGGGGACCATTGTTATGGGAACGCGCTCGTCGCCGGCGCCGAGATCGTCGCGTCCGCGAAGACCGCAGAGGAGATGAAGCATCTGCCGGCCGCCGTGCTCGGTGGGCTCGTGAAGTCGCTCGGCGGCGACGACTCGCCGCTCGGCCGCTTCGTGCGCCGCGCGTTCGGGCCGTTCGCGTTCGACGAGGTCGGCGAGACGGCGCTCCCGACGCGCACCTTCGACGGCGCGCTCACGCTGCGCGCCGGCGGCCGCGCGGTGGAGCTGATCGAGGTGGGCCCCGCGCACACGCGCGGCGACGTGATCGTGCATGTCCCCGACGCGCGCGTCGTCTTCACCGGCGACATCCTGTTCGTCGAAGGCACGCCGATCGTGTGGGAGGGCCCGGTCTCGAACTGGATCGCCGCGTGCGACCGCATCCTCGCGCTGGACGCGGACGTGATCGTGCCGGGCCACGGCCCGATCACCGATCGCCGAGGCGCGCTCGCGGTGAAGGCCTACCTCGAGTACGTGAGCCGCGAGGCGAGGGCGCGCTTCGAGGCGGGGCTCGACGCGGCCGCCGCCGCGCGCGACATCCCGCTCGGCGAGTTCGCGGACTGGGGCGACCGCGAGCGGATCGTCGTCAACGTCGACACGCTCTACCGCGAATTCGGCGCTGCCCACGCCGGCGGCGACACGCTGCGCCTGCTGCGCGGAATGGCGGAATACACCCCGGCCTGACGGGCCCGCTTCACCTTTCGCCGTACGCAGAGTCGCGGCAAGATGCGCGCGCGCTCAGTCCCGGGCGCCCAACAGAAGGTGCAGTCCGCGATGAAGATGAAGGCCGCGATTTATCAGAAGCCGCACGAGCCGCTCTCGATCGAGGAGGTGGAGCTGCGCAAGCCCATTGCTGGAGAGGTGCTCGTGCGCACCGTCTGCAGCGGCGTCTGCCATTCGGACATGCACTTCGTCGACGGCCTGTGGGCGCTGCCGATCCCGACCGTGCTCGGGCACGAGGCTGCGGGCGTGGTCGAAGAGGTGGGCGACGGCGTCAGCTACGTGAAGAAGGGCGATCGCGTCATCATGTCGTTCCGCCCGTTCTGCGGCGCCTGTTATTACTGCCTGCGCGGCGAGCCGCATCTGTGCAACGACATGGGCATCCAGGCGTCGGCCGCGGGCCGCATGACGTGGAAGGGCGGGCCGCTGCTGCAGTTCGCGAACGTCGGCTCGTTCGCGGAGTACATGATCACTTCGCAGAACGGCGTCGTGAAAATTCCGAGCGAGATGCCGATGGCCGAGGCCGCGCTGATCGGCTGCGGCGTGATGACCGGCATCGGCGCCGCGCTCTACACGGCCAAGGTGCCGGGCGGCTCGGTCACCGCCGTGATCGGCTGCGGCGGCATCGGTCTGAACGTGATCCAGGGCTGCAAGCTCGCCGGTGCGAGCACGATCATCGCGATCGACGTCGTGCCGGAGAAGCTCGAGCTCGCGAAGAAGTTCGGCGCGACGCACACCATCAACGCGAAGACCGACGACGCGGTGGCGGCCGTGAAGACGCTGACCGGCGGCCTCGGCGTCGAGTACGCGTTCGAGGCGATCGGCAGCCCGACCGCAGCCGCGCAGGCGTTCGAGATGATCCGCAACGGCGGCACCGCGGTGATCGTCGGCATGATGCCGATGGGCTCCGAGGTGAAGCTCAGCGGCCCGGGCTTCCTCGGCGAGAAGAAGGCGATCGGCTGCATGTACGGCAGCACGCGCTTCCGCGATCACATGCCGAAGCTGGTCGACCTGTTCCTGCAAGGGCGCATCGACCTCTCGGGCCTCGTCAGCCAGCGCCTGAAGCTCGCCGACGTGAACAAGGGCTTCGACCTGATGCGCAGCGGCAAGGTCGCGCGCTCGGTCCTCGACATCAGCGCCGCATAGCAGTTTGCATCGGGGACGTACTTTCATCGCTCACGCGTGCAAGTACGTCCCCGGTGAAATGATCAGCTGACGGGCTCGCGGCGGCGGATGTGTGCTTCGCGCACGGCGATCGCGGCGCGGCGCTCCGCGGCGGAGTAGCGCGGCGTCTCGGCCGGGAGATGCTTCGCGATCTCGGCGAACGGCACGAGGCGCACGCTCGGCTGCGGATTCGTGCGCGTCCAGATCCAGCGGTACTGGATCACGCCCTCGCGGTTGCCGGTCGTGTCGAGCCAGTTCTGCACGCCGGGATCGCGGTGCGCGATCACGCAGCGAAAGCGGCCGTCCGCGTCGACGCGCGCCTGGTTGTGATTCAGGCTCGTCTGCCGCGACGCGAACTCGAGCGTCTTGAACCACGGGTCGCAGAGCTCGATCTGCCAATAGCGCGCGTCGGGCAGCTCGCTCTCGAAGATCAGCGCGTCGCCCTCGGCGAGCCGGTACCAGTCGTTCCCGTAATAGATGTCCGGCGCGCCGCCGGTGAAGCGCCGCGCCGGCGCGATCGCGCCCGGGCGGTAGGCGCTTCGCAGCTGGTTCACCCAATCCATCCAGAAGCGCGTCGTCGTCAGCGTCCACTCGCCGGCGAGATCGAGCCGGTCCGCCATCGCGGCGGCGCTGAGCTCGCTCGGCGACGCGCCGCCGATCCGCTCGATGAAGAAGCTCGCGGGCGTCTCGCGCTCCCAGTCGAGCAGGTACTGCCGCACCTGCAGGTAATGGCCGTCCGGGTGCAGCGGCGCGAAGTCGCCGGCGTAACCGGCAGGCCGTTCCGCCGCGAGCAGCAGGGAGAAGCGGCCGTGCGCGTCGAAGTGCAGGTCCTTGGCGGTGAGCGCGTGGAACACGCGGTCGTCGCCGAGCTGCATGTGGCCTTCCTTCACTTCGAGCAGAAAGTCAAAGACCGAGCGGCGCTCGCCGAACACGCGATACGCAGCGCGCGGGTCGACGCGCGCCCACAGGTACTGGTTGTCAGGGTTCTCGGCACCCCATTTCGCCTGCGAGTCGGGATTGCGGATCCAGCGCGGCGCGCCGGGCTCGGCGAGCTCGAGCGCGTTGTAGAGCCCCGACCGCACGAGACCCAACAAGTACCGGAAGCCCTCCGCGCGCAGCGCCTCGCTCTCGGCGGACGCGAGCGGGAAATCGAGCACGGCCTCGCCCGCGGCGGCGAGATCGGCGCAGAAATCGCGCCACGCGCGGCCATCGAGCAGCCGCGCCTGCTGCTCAGGCTCGGGCCGGCGTGCGCGCCGCAGCTTCTTCAGCGCGTCGCCGCGCAGCCCGGATCCGCCCGCCGCGACTTCCTCGCGCTCTGCCATGGTCAGCTCTCCGAGGGAACGCCGAAGCGTTCCTGATAACTGCGGAAACGCTCGCGCTCGGCGCCGGCATCGCGGCCGAGCGCTTCGAACGCGTAGCGATGCGCGCCGTGCTTCCCGCGCGGCTTGCCGGCGACGTAGGCGCGAATGCGCTCCGCGAGCTCGCGCGGCCATGCGAGCCCGAAGCGCTCGTAGATGCGCGCGACCGCGCCGGCCGGGTCGCCCACGACGTCGGCGTAGAGCACGTCACAGAACTGCGTCGCCGCCACCGCGCGGGAGTCGCGGAACGCGCTCATCGAGTCGAGCAGCGCGCGGCACGTCTCGGGCGAGAACCAGCCCTTGAACGTCTCGGCGTCCACGGCGTCCGAGCGCACGAAGGCGGTCGAGTAGAGAATGCTGACGACCGAAGGCAGCACGCGCAGCGGATCGCGATGCGTGATCACGACGCGCGCATCGGGATACTCGCCGAACAGCACCGGCAAGAGGCCGAGCCACGACGGCGACTTCAGCACCCAGCGCTCGCGCGCGCAGCGCGACTGCAGGTGCTGGAGAAACCGGCGATGGAACGCGAACGCCACCGACTTGTCGGCGCCGGCGTACCACGCGGCGTAGCTCGGCACGATGTGGCGCCCCATCAGCTCGTCGCTGACGAACGTCGGCGGCGTGATCTGGATGTCCTCGACGGGAATGCGCGCGCCGAGCTCGTGCATCGCCGCGTACTCGGGGACGATCTGGTTCCAGAGCTGCAGCTCGTCCTCGGCGCGCGCGATGCGCGGATCGCTCGCGTAGCTCGCGCTCTCCGGAGCCGGGCACGGGAAGCGCACCTCCCAGTGCAGCGGCACCCGGTTATCAGGGTCCTGCATCAGCAGCTCGTGCAGGATCGTCGTTCCGGTGCGCGGGAGGCCGGTGATGAAGATCGGACGCTCGATGCGCTGCGCGGAGATCGTCGGGTCGCGCTTGCGGGCGTCGACCAGGCGCAGGCGATTTTCGAGCCAGGTCAGCACGTCGCCGCGCACGAGCATGCGGCCGAGCGCGTGCAGCCTCGCCTCGCGCTCGCAGGCGCCGACGAAGATCCGGTACGGCGTCAGGAACGCGTCGCCGCCGAAGTCGTCGAGGCCGGTCCCTTTGCGCGCGGAGTCGAGCAGCTCGTCCGCGTCGAGCCGAATCCACTCCGGACGCACCGCCGCGTGCAGCGAGCGCACCCACGCCGGTCGCGGGCCGGGCTGCCACGGGTCGTCATTCTCGATCACGCGCGCCTCCGAATGGCGAAACGGGGTCAGACCCGTTTCGCCGAGTGGCCCCGAACGGCCGAGCGTTGTGGTATCGCGGTGCTCCGCGGAGGCCAAGCAGTGAGCGGGAGTGGGAGACTCGAAGCGAGGGTCGCCGTCGTGACCGGGGCCGGCTCAGGCATTGGGCGTGCGATCGCGCTGCGCTTCGCGCGCGAGGGCGCGGCGCTCGTCTTGAACGACATCGCAGAGGCCGGGCTCGGCTCGCTGGTGGGCGAGCTGCGCGAGCAGGGCGCGCGCGTCGAACGACACGTCGGCGACATGGCGCTCGCCGCGAACGCGGACGCTGCCGCCGCTCTCGCGCTCTCGCGCTTCGGCGCGCTCGACGTCTGGGTGAACAACGCGGGCGGCGCGCTGCCGACGCCGTTCGCCGCGATCGGCGAGGCGCAGTACCGCGCCGAGCTCGCGAAGAACTTCGACACCACCTGGTTCGGTTGTCAGGCAGCGCTGCGCGCGATGGCGCCGCGACGCAGCGGCGTGGTCGTGAACCTCTCGTCGGGCGGCGCGCTGCTCGCATCCGAGGGCCTCCACGCGTACGCCGCCGCGAAGGCCGCGGTGATCTCGCTGACGCGCAATCTCGCGCTCGAGTACGGGCCGCAGGGAATCCGCGTCAACGCGATTGCGCCCGGGCCGATTCTCACGCCGGTGTTCGCGGAGTACTTGAAGACGCTGCCCGGCGGAGGCGAGGGCGCCGGCGCGCACGTGCCGCTGCGCCGGCTCGGCCGCCCCGAGGAGATCGCCGCGGCCGCGCTCTTCCTCGCGAGCGACGACGCGAGCTACGTCAGCGGGGCGACGCTGCCCGTCGACGGCGCGATCACCGCGGTGCTGGCCCCGCCCAAATCCCGCTGAGGAGCCCGTCTTGGCGCTTCCGAGCTTCGACCTGACCGATCTCGACAGCTATCGCGACGGCTTCCCGCACGCGGTGTTCACCGCGCTGCGTCGCGAGGCGGCCGTCTACTGGCACGCGCCGACCGCGCATACACCGGACGGTGTCGGCTTCTGGGTGATCTCGCGCCACGCCGACGTGCTCGCGATCCAGCTCGACCCGCGGCGCTTCTCGTCGGATCGCGCGCCGGGCGGCCCGCCGGGCGGGACGATGATCCAGAACCAGCCCGGCTCGGGATCGTTCCTCAACATGATGGACGACCCGCGCCACCGCCGGATCCGCGGCCTCGTCAGCAAAGGCTTCACGCCGCGCATGATCGGAGAGCTCGAGCCGGATCTGCGGCGCCGCACGCGGGCGATCCTCGCCGCGCTGCCCGCGAGCGGCGCCTGCGACTTCGTCGTCGACGTCGCGCGCCAGCTGCCGCTGCAAGCGATCTGCCAGCTGCTCGGCATCCCGCAGCGCGATCGCGACTTGTTATGCGATTGGATGGATCGCGGGCTCGAGTCC
>DASTOI010000256.1:0-3839 GCA_035762585.1 Myxococcota bacterium | reverse complement strand
CGCGGAGGTCGCGTCTCGGGCCGGTGATGCGCCGGTGATTGCGGGCGGGCTCTCGATGGGCGCGGCGACGGCGCTGCGCTTCGCGCTCGCCGAGCCCGCGCGCGTGCGTGCGCTCGTACTGATGGCGCCGCCGGCGGGAGCACGCTCGCGCCGCGGCATCTCGGCGAGCGCGGTCGAATTCGCGGACGCGATCGAGCGCGAGGGGTTGGAGGCGGCGGGCGAACGTTTCGCGTGGGGTCCGAGCGCGAGCCTCGATCCGCAGGCGGCGAGCTGGGTGCGTGTGGGCTTCCTCGAGCATGACCCGCAATCACTCGCGTACTTGTTGCGCGAGTATCTCGCGCGCCTGGAGACGCCTGACGAGCTCGCGCCCCAGCTGGCGCGCATCCACGCGCCCGTGCTGCTCGTCGCGGGCGACCGAGATGGGGCCTCGCTTCCCACTGCGCACGAGCTCGCGTCGGCGTTGCCGGATGCCCGGCTCGAGGTGATCGCCGGCGCGGGTCATGTCGTGAATCTCGCGCAGCCGGAGCGCGTGAATGCGGTGCTCCGGGAGTTCTTAGGGAGCCTGCCGGCTTAGCGCGAGCGGCCGGCCGCCGTGATCGAGCGCCATCGGAAGGGCGACGCGAGCTGTTCCCAATAACTCTGTGGGAACCTCGGCAAATCGGCGAGGCCGATCGCCTCGGGCGGCGAGCGTCGCTTCGGCCAGAAGAACGTGCCGAACACGAGGTCCCACACGATCAGGTTGGAGCCATAGTTGGTGTTGGCCTCGCGCACGTCTTTGGCGTGATGCCAGCGGTGGAGCTCCGCCATCGAGAACAAGTAGTTGAGCGGCCCGAGCGCGACGCGCACGTTGCAGTGCTGCAGGTAGCCGAACACGCCCGTGAACAGCGCGAACAGGACGAGCACCGGCGGCGGGCAGCCGAGCAGCACGAGCGGCGCGAGCCCGGCGCCGGTGTCGATGGCGACGTCGAGTGGGTGGAAGCGGGCCGCGTTCAAGAAGTAGAGGCGCGGCGCGCTGTGATGCGTGGCATGCAGACGCCAGAGCGGCCCCCACTCGTGGCCGAGCCGATGAGTCCAGTACTGGACGGCCTCGCCGGCGAGCAGCGCGAACGGAAGCAGCGCGATCGCCGGCCAATGCGCGGGCCAGAGCTGGGCCGTTCCGAGGGGCGCGAGCGCTGCCGCGGCGGTCGCGAGCACGCGCGGCACCAGCCACACGACGCCGAGGGATGTCGCCGCGACGGAGGCCACGTGCGCGACGTCGACGAGCACGTCGCCGTGCGAACGCTGCCAGTCTGCGCGGTGCGGCCAGAGCCGCTCGGCGGCGAACACCGCGAGCGCGGCGCCGATCAGCGCCGGCGCCGTGCTGCCGCCCGCTTCGAGCGAGCGCGCACCGATTGCGAGCGCGCCGCCGAGCACCGCGGGGAAGAACAGCACCGAGACCGCGCGCTCCCACATCTGGCACCTCGCCGCGAGCGCGGGCGATGCTATCGCGACATGGAGATCGCCCCGCTCTTCGCCGCGGAAGCGGTTCGCGCGCGCATCGCGGAGCTCGCGGCTCAGCTCGCGCGTGACTACGCGCACTCGCCGCTCACGCTGGTCTGCATCCTGGAAGGCGCGCGCCGCTTCGCAGACGCGCTGAGCGAGGCGCTCGCGCGGCACCGCATCGCCGCGGAGCGCATCGACGTTCGCGCGCGGCGGACGCGCGGCATGCGGCTCGAGCCGGTCGAGATCGAGGGCTTCGAGCCCGATCGTCTCGCCGGCCGCGACGTGCTCGTGCTCGATGACATCGCGGACGAGGGTGCGACGCTGCGCGCGGTGCTCGACATCGCGGCGCTCGGTGAGCCGCGTTCGTTGCGTTGCGCGGTGCTCGTGGACAAGCGCGAGCGGCGACGCGCTGCGGTGACGCCGGATTACGCGGGCTTCGTGGTCGAGTCCGGCTGGGTGATCGGCTTTGGAATGGATCTCGACGGCGCCTTTCGCGAGCTCGACTACATCGGCGTCGTGCGCGACGAGCGTTTCTAGCGATACGTCGCTCGTCCCCGAGCGGCGGCTCGATCTACGCGCCGGCGCGCGCGCGGAGGGAGTCGCCGAGCTCACGCAGCCGGCGGAACGGATAGATCCCGCTCGCATGGCCGTCGCTCCACTCGATCTGGATCGCGTAGCGGCCGACCCCGGAGATCTTCACGGGGTGTACGTCCGCTGGGACGGCACTCTCGTCGAGCCGCTCCTCGCCGGTCCACTCGTCGACACACTGCGCGCAGCCGCAAGCGAGCCGCAGCTCGCGCACGTCGAGCGCGCTCTCCGCGCCGTCGGCCCACGCGACCGCGAGCGTGCGCGGACCGCGCTGCTCGATCTTCGTCGGTGTCGTCGCGAGCGAGGGCGCTGCGTCGGACATTCGAGCACGATAGCCTGCGCAGCCCATGACGAACCGCGACTCGAAGGCGATCGCAATTCTCGGCGGCACCGGCGATCAGGGGCTCGGGCTCGCGCTGCGCTTCGCGGCCGCCGGCCGGCCGGTGCGCATCGGCTCGCGCAAGGAAGATCGCGCGCTGGCGGCGGCTGACGAAGTGCGCGCGCAAGTTCCAGGTGCGGATGTTACGGGCCACGAGAACGCGGAAGCGACGCGCCGCGCCGAGATCGTGGTCCTATCGGTGCCCTTCGAGCACACCGCCGGCACTCTGAAGGGTCTCGGCGATGTCCTGCAGCCCGGCCACATCGTCGTCTCGATGGGCGTGCCGCTCGCGACCGCGATCGGCGACGGGCCCGTGCGGATGCTCGGCGTGTGGCAGGGCTCGTGCGCAGAGCTCGTGGAGTCGCTCGTTCCTGACGGCGTCGCCACGGTGTCCGCGTTCCAGAACGTCGCAGCGCACCGTCTTCAACACCTGCCCGATCCCGTGGAGTGCGACGTGATCGTCTCCGGTGAGAAGGCGCCGCGCGAGCGCGTACTGGAGCTGTGCAAGCTGATCCCAGGCGTGCGCGGCGTGAACGGCGGGCCGCTCGCGAACGCGCGCTACGTCGAAGCTTGGACCGCGCTGCTGATCGGCCTCAACGTGCGATACAAGGTGCCGGAGGGCATGGGCTTTCGGCTGACCGGCTTGCCCGAGTGATCGCCCGCGAGTCGCTCGCCGCGCTGGCGAAGGAAAACTTCGCGCGTCACCTCGCTTCCAATCCATATCCGGGGCGAGGGCTCGTGCTCGGACGCGCGGAAGCGGACGACGCGTGGCTCCAGATCTACTGGATCATGGGCCGCAGCCACAACAGCCGGAATCGCGTGTTCGTTGCGGAGCGCGGCGAGCTCCGGACGCGCGCCGCCGATCCAGCGCGAGTCGCGGATCCGTCGCTGATCATTTACGACGCGATGCTCGAGCTGCCGGGCGTGTTCCTCGTCAGCAACGGCGACCAGACGCGCACGGTGTACGACGTGCTGCTGGCGGGAGGACGTTTCGAGGATGCGCTCGAAATGCGGGAGCGAGAGCCGGACGCGCCGAACTACACGCCGCGCATCACCGGGGTGATCGATCTGCGTCTCGGCGAGCCGAGCCTCGCGCTCTCGATCTTGAAGGCGAACCCCGCCGATCCCGCGCTGACCGATCGCACCACGTTCCGTCCCGCGCCGCCGCCGCCGGGGTTCGGCCTGGGGCTCACGACGTATCAGGGCGACGGCAACCCGCTGCCCGCGTTTCATGGCGATCCGCTGTGGCTCCCTCTCGCCGGCAGCGCCGCGGACGTCGCCGATGCGTACTGGGGAGCGCTCGATCCCGAGAATCGCGTGGCCCTCGCGGTGAAGCGGATTGGCACAGTCGGCCCCAGCGAGCTGCTGATTCGGAATCGCCTCGAGACCC
>DASTOI010000255.1:0-5469 GCA_035762585.1 Myxococcota bacterium | reverse complement strand
TCATCAATCCCGAGGCGCCGTGGCCGGCGCTGCGGGAGCTGCGCACGCGCACCGAGCAGCACGGCCGTCGCCTCGTCGAGCGCTTGCCCGTCTACCCGAAGCACGCGCGGCGCCCGGAGTTCTTCCATCCTGCGGTGTACGAGGCCGTGCAGGCCGCCGCAGCGGACGATTTTCACGCACGCCCGCGCCTTTCCCTGGAGGCCGCCTGATGCTGGAACGACTCTTCGCCGGCGTGAAGCCGGATTTCGCGCGGTTGCTCGAGGGCGCGCTGGAAGGCCGCGAGCTCTCGCGCGAGGACGCGATCACGCTGCTCGGCGCACACGGCGCCGATTATCAGGCGCTGCTGCTCAGCGCCGACGCCGCGCGCGGAGCCGACAAGGGCGACGACGTCTCGTTCGTGGTGTGTCGCAACATCAACTTCACGAACATCTGTTACGTGGGCTGCTCGTTCTGCGGCTTCGCACGCCATCGCGACGAGCCCGAAGCCTACGACCGCTCGATGGAGCAGATCCTCGCGAAGTGCGACGACGCGGTCGCGCGCGGCGCGACAGAGGTCTGCATCCAAGGCGGCATCGATCCGCACAAGGATCACCACCACTACCGGCTGATCCTCGAGACGATCAAGGCGAAGTACGCGAAGCTGCACATCCACGCGTACTCGCCGGAAGAGATCAGCTACATGCAGAAGAAGAGCGGCTGGCCGCTGCCCGAGCTGCTCACGTGGCTGAAGGACGCCGGCCTCGGGACGATCCCCGGCACCGCGGCCGAGATCCTCGACGACTCGGTGCGCCGCCAGCTCTCCCCGAACAAGCTGATGACGGAGCGCTGGAAGGAGATCGTGCGGGCCGCGCACCGCGTCGGGCTGCGCTCGACCTCGACGATCATGTACGGCCACCTCGAGAAGCCGCATCACGTGGCCGCGCACCTCGAGACGATCCGCGAGCTCCAGAAGGAAACCGGCGGCTTCACCGAGTTCGTGCCGCTCGGCTTCATCCACGAGAAGAACGCGCTCGGGCACGTCGACATCACGCGGCCGGGGCCGTCGGCGGCCGAAGACCTGAAGATGATCGCGCTGGCGCGGCTGTTCCTGCGCCCACACATCGTCAACGTGCAGATGTCTTGGGTGAAGATGGGGCCGAAGCTCGCGCAGGTCTCGTTGACCGCCGGCGCGAACGACTTCGGCGGCACGCTGATGGAGGAGTCGATCAGCCGCGAATCCGGCGCGGACTTCGGAGAGAACCTGCCGCCGGAGGAGATGCGGCGGCTGATTCGCGAGATGGGGCGCACGCCGGTCGAGCGCAGCACGACGTATCAGATCCTGCGCCGCTTCGACGATCCGGCGCTGGATCCCCCTTCGCTCGAGCCGGAGCATCTGCGGCCGATGGCGGGGCCGGAGCGCTTCCGCGGAGAGGCCGGAGTGCAGCGGGTGCGCGAGCGGATCGAGGCGGAGGCGCGGGCGCGGGCGTCCTATTAGGGATCCTCGAGGTGCTCGCGCGCTCGCGCGGGCGACGCGCGGCGGGGGCGGGGCCGGCTGCGCGCGATGGCTCGGCGGCGGCCCCTCTGGTGGGCGTCTCGGGGCACCGCGAAGAGCGGCGCTGCTTTGAGGCGTGACGGGGCACGGAGATCGGGGCCGGCCTGCGCTTGATTCGCGCTCCGCCGACCCCGCCCCCGCCGCGCTCGTGATGGATTCGCGGTGAACTAGAGGGAATGGTGCGGGTCGGCGCGGCTTTGAGCCGCGCCTCCCGCACTTTCGGATTGTTCGCGCGCAGTGATGCCGGCGCAGCGAATCGTCGCGGCGACTAAGAACGCTTGCCGGCTTTGCGGTCGAGGCGGGCGGCGAGCTCTTCGAGCTGGTAGCGGAGCGGCGCGCGCTCGAGGAGTGCGCGCTCGACGACGCGCAGCGCGTTCGCGACGGCGGGGTGATCGCGGCCGAGCGCGCGGCCGATCTCGGAGAGGCTCGCGTTCGTGTACTGGCGGCACAGGTACATCGCGAGCTGACGCGGGCGCAGCGTCGCGCGGCGGCGCGAGCGGCTCGCGAGATCAGCGCGGCGCAGGCCGAAGAACTGCGCGACGGAATCGATCACGTCATCCGGCGTGAGCGCGACGCCGCTCGGGCCCGCGACCTTGCGCAGCGCGGCCTCGGCGAGCGAGCGGTCGATGCTGCGGCCGAGCAGCGCGGCGCTCGCCACCAGCTGCATCAGAGCGCCCTCGAGATCCCGCACGCTGCCGTGCACGCTGTCGACGAGCAGCTCGAGACAGTCCTCGGGCAGCCGAAAGCCGCCGCGCGAGGCGCGATCGCGCAGGATGTCGCGCCGCAGCTCGCGGTCGGGCAGCTCCATCTCGGCGACGAGCCCGCTCGAGAGCTGCGAGGCGAGGCGCGCATCGAGGCGCAGCAGCTCGCGCGGCAAGCGATCCCCGGTGAGCACGACGCGCGAGCCGACCAGGCGCAGATGCTCGACGGTGTGGAACAGCTCGAGCTGCGTCGCGTTCTTGCCCTCGAGGAACTGCACGTCCTCGAGCACGAACAGCTCGCACTCGCGGCGGTAGCGGCGGCGGAAGCCCGCCGTCTCCTGCTCGCGAATCGAGACCATCAGCTCGCTCGTGAACGTCTCCGCGGAGGTGTAGATCGCGCGCTGCGCTCCGCGGCTGCGCGCCTCGTGCACGACCGCACGCGCGAGGTGCGATTTTCCCGTGCCCGCTGGGCCGGCGAGGAACAGCGGCCCCGCGCCGAGCGCGCGGCCGCGCGCGACCGCGAGCGAGGCCTCACGTGCGAGCGCGTTCCCCGGTCCCACCACGAAGGTCTCGAACGTGTGCGGCAACGAGAGCTGCGCGGTAGCCGGCTGCGCGGCCGCGATGCGGGCGATTGGCGCACGGCGCGCGGGGGCTTGGATCTCGTCCGGCTCCGCAGCGCACGCGCGGACGGCGATCGCGCGAGGCGGATCCTCCTTTGGTTCGTCGCGCGCGCTCCCGACCTCGATCCGAACGGCGATCGCGGCGCCCGCCTCGGCCGCGAGCATGCCCTCGATCGCGGCCAGGTAGCGGGTGCGTACGCGCTCGGCGTGGAAAGCCGTGGGCGCCGTCAGAACGAGATGCGCGTCGTCCGTGCGAATCCCCAGGGGCAGGATCCATGCTTTGAGCGCGAGCTGAGACATGTCGGCCGACAGGCGGCGGAGGGCGCCGTCCCAGGCCGCAAGGCGTGCGGGCATCGAGTTCCGGGGGAGGAAGGGGGTTTTTTTGGCGGGCTTTGGACGGGTCCGCCGGTTTCGCCGGCAAACCCCGCCAAATCGCGGCGAAGTACATCATTTCGCGCCGAGCCGGGCAAAGCGGGCCGGCGCCGAACGCCGCGGTGGCCCGACACCGCGGCGGTTCGGACGAAAAACCGTTTCAGCGCTTAGGAAACCGCCGTTTGCAATCCGAAACCCAACGGGAGATCGAGGGGTTCGCGAGCTTCCATGAAGCGAGGCGACCTGCCGCTGTTCGGTGTCACGGCCGCGGGAGTGCATGGCTACGGTTCGACCGATTTTGCGCGAAGTCAGCGATTTCCGTTTGAAATCGAGCGCTGGCATTCGAGCCTCTCCGCCGCTCGAGCGCTCGCGAGGATGCGCGTCCCGCGAAGATTCGGCGGAGTTGGCGCCGAGACATCACCGGCGAAAACGCGGTCGCGCCATGCGAGCGGCGCCATGAGCCGGCGGGGTCAGTGCAGGGTCGCCTCGCTCGAGCCGCGTGTTGCCGCGAGCGCGCGGTAGAAGGAAAGCGTTTGCGCGAGGCGCTCGAGCCGCTCAGCTGCGGAGCTTGCTTCGAGGAGCGCCTGCTTCTCGGCGCCAGGCAGGCGCAGGGCGCCGCACACCTCGCCGGCGAAGCGCGCGGCGCTCTCGCCCTCGAGCTGCGCGAGGTCGAGAGCGGTCTCTCCGCCGAGCGCGGCCGCGAGCGCGTGGAGCTCGCGCATCGCAGCGGCGCGCTGCTCGCGAATCATCGCTTCGTCTCCGAGCGGGTCCTCGAGCAGCTCCACCTCCGCGACGCGGTAGAGCCGCCCGCGCGGCCGCGGCGGCTCCGCGACGATGCGGAAGCGCGCGGTCGCCTCGAGAACGATTAGGTAGCGCCCGTCCGCGAGGCGCTGGTGCTCGGCGATGAAGCCCGCGCAGCCGATCGCGAAGAGCGGCGGATCGCCGGGCATCTGCGCGACGGCTTCGGGCCGCACCGTCGCCATCCCGATGCGGCGCTCTCCGGCGAGCGCATCAGCGACGAGCGCGCGGTAACGCGGCTCGAACACGTGCAGCGGCGCCGCGCACTGAGGAAACAGCGCCGGCGCGGCCAGCGGGAAGAGCGCTAGTGCGGTGCTCGGCACGCGCGCACGATACTTGACGCGTGCGCGCGTCGCCGAGAAGCTGCGCGGCCGTGGAGATTGCTCGCCCCGAGGATCTGATGGCTCGGCTCAATCGCGACGGGGCGTCGATCGCGGCGCGCTTCGGCCTGCGCTATCGCGCGATCGAAGCCGAGCGCCCGCGCGTGAAGCGGCGCTACGGCGTTTGTTATGCCGACGGCACGATCCGCATCCGCCTCGCGCACGCCGCGAGCGGAAAGCCGCTCAAGTACTCGAGCCTCGTGAACACGCTCTGCCACGAGCTCGCGCACCTGCGCCACTTCAACCATGGCGCGCGCTTCCAGCGCCTCTACCGCGAGATCCTCGAGTACGCGCGGCACGTTCGCATCTATCGCCCCGGCCCCGAGCCGCGCGCGCTGCGCCCAGCACCGCCGCCGAGGCCGATCTCCGCTCCGCCCTCGCGCCCGCTCGCCGCGTCCGCGCCGATTCAGCTCCGCCTCTTCGAGCTCTGACTCGACGGCGGCCGCGAGCGCGTTCAGCCGCTTTGGGAGTCGTAGTCCTCGAGGGTGTTCGGGCCCTCGACCACGTCGACCTGGATCGAATCGCAAGCGATCGCCTTGTCCAAGATCTCTTTCACGAGCCCTTCGACCGTGAGCTCGTCGTACTCGGCCATCGCGTCCTCGAGCGAGGGGCCGCTGATGGTGAACGAGAGATTCGCCTTGATCCTGACGTCCATGACTGACTCCGGCGCCCGCGTGCTCTCGGATTCAACGCTCGAAACTCGGTGCGTGAGCGCCTGTAAGTCCTCGGAAATAAAGGACTATCCCGACAGGGCGCAGATCATACCCGACGCCCTAGATGAAGGCTACGAAAAAACTGCGTCTTTTCGCGTGTTTGCAGCGATTCGGGCGCTGCGGCTTGGCTCACATCTCGCGCATGCCATGCCGAAGCCGTGCCCACTCATGCCGATCCGTACTTGGCTCACGAGGCAGCTGCTCGACTGGCTCTCCGAGCCGATCCCCGCGTACGAGCAGCGCGTCTGGAACGATCCGCACGCGCTGCGTCGCGCGATCAAAAAGGGCGACGTTCTGCTGGTCGAGGGCGACAACCGCATCTCGGTCGTGATCAAGTATCTGACGCAGAGCAGC
>DASTOI010000254.1:0-4793 GCA_035762585.1 Myxococcota bacterium | reverse complement strand
GCCCAGGCCCTCGGACAGCTCGTTGGCCGAGCCGCCCCAGCGCTCGATGCGGTCCTCGCGGATCCGCTTGCGCGCGAGGGCGAGCGGATCGTCGGCGACGTCCTGCGCGATGCGGCTCGCGAGCTCCGGGGGCACGTCCTTGCGCTCCAGCACGCGCGCCTGCGCGGCGCGGCGCTCGGCGCCCGCGGGCAGCAGCGCGGTCTCCGCGTCGCGCGCGTATGCGGCGAGGCCGGTGCACGGCTCGCCCTGCTCGGCGCGCGCCGCTTCGATCGCCTCCAGCGCATCGGCCGCGCGCTGCGCCGCCGCGGCGTCGCTGCCCAGCAGGGCGACCGCGAGATCGCGCGCCGCGCGGTCCGCGTCGTCCGGCAGCGGCGCCGAGAGCCGCGGCGCCTGCTCCATCGGATCCCCCACCGGCGGCGCTCCGGCCGTCGCGCAGCCGAGCCAGCTCGCCGCGAGGACGACGTGAGCCAATAGGGTCAGACCCCCTTGGCTCAAGCCGAGCGGAGTCGGACGGTCACGGAGTGAAGCGATCACGGTCGACCTTGAGCGTGAAGGCGAGGAAGGCTTCCAGCCGGCGCGCGGCTTCGAGCTTCTCCGGAGCGCCGTCCTGGTTCGAGACGGTCTCGTAGAGCCTCGCCGCCGAGTTCACCAGCTCCTCGAAGCTGTCCGGCTCGAAGCCGGGCGATTCGGGCGGCTGCTCCTCGATGTACTCGCGCGCGAGTGCGGCGTAGAGGTCCGCGAGCTCGAGCACGTGCGCGTTCGCGTTCTTGCTCTGCTTGTGCTCGAGCGCGAGCCGCTGCAGCGCCGCGAGCGCGCGCACGCTGCCGTCCGGGTAGAGGCGCCGCGACGAGACGAGCAGGCGTGCGCGCTCGCGGTCGTTGCGCTCGAGCTCCTCGCGCACGACCGCGGCGTAGTGCGTGCCTTCCGTGCGCTCGAGCAGCTCCTCGAGCCGCGTGCGCCGCGCGCCGATCTCGGCGATCAGCGCCTCGCGCGCGGCGATCAGCGCGTCTTCGACCGCCGCGGCGGGCGCCGCCGCGACGTCCGCGGTCTCCTCGGGCGCGGCCCTCTGCCGCTCGGTCGCCTGCGCGAGCGCGTCACACACGGCTGCGCTGCGGCGCGCCTCCTCGGCGAGCTCGCCCTGGAACGCGGCCGCCTTGCGGTACGTCGCCGCCGCCACCTCGTACGCGCGCAGCCGCTCGAGCGCGCGCGCCTTCGCGAACGGCAGCACTTCCGCCCACGTTCCCGCGCGCAGCGCCGCCTCGTGCGCCTGCTCGAGATTCTCGAGCCGAAGCAGCGAGGAGCGGTAGACGTTGCGCCCGGTGAAGTCGCGTGCGGGGGCGAAGCGGTACGTGTCGTCGGGGATGTGCCGGCGTAGCACCGCGTTGATCTCGAGCAGCGACTGCGTCGGCTGGTAGCGCGGATCCGGCTCATCGCTCTTCGCGAGCGCTCCGCTCGCCGCGGCAATCAGCAGGGCCGCGAGGAACGTCCCCGCGCTCACCGGTGCTTCGCGACCAGCTCGTTGAGCATCTTCTCCGTCGCGAGCACCGCTGCGGCGAGCTGGTCGGAGTCGACGCCCATGGTCGTCCAGTTCTCGGCGCCGTCCTTGCCGCGCCACGAGATGATCGTCTCGACGAGCGCGCTGGTGCGGCCGCCGGGGGGAATGCGCACGCGGAAGTCGTTCAGCTCGGGCAGCTCGAGATCGAATTTCCTCACCGCCTTCGCGAGCGCCTTCATGAACGCGTCGTAGCCGCCGTCGCCGGTCGCGCTCGCGCTCGCGCGCTGCTTGCCGTACACGAGCGTGAGATGCGCCGCGGGCGTGACGCCGCTGCCGACCGTCACCTCGTACGACTCGACGCGCATCATCTGCTCGCGCGGCGTCTTCAGCACGTCGGCGATGATGAAGCGCAGATCCTCGGGCAGGACGGTGTGCTTCTTGTCGCCGAGCTCGACGACGCGCGCGAGCACCTGGTCGCGCGCCTCGGGCGCGAGCTCGATGCCGAGCTTCGCGAGGTTCTGATCGAGCGAGGCCTTGCCCGAGAGCTTGCCGAGCGCGTAGCGGCGCTGGCGGCCGAAGCGCCCCGGCGCGAGCCGGCTCTCGTAGAGATCGCCCTTCGCGTCGCCGTCGGCGTGGATGCCCGCGGTCTGCGTGAACACGTCCGCGCCGACGATCGGCGCGTTCGCCGAGACTTCCTTGCCGGTCGCGATCTCCACGAGCCGTGAGACGGCGACCAGCTTCTTCTCGTTCACGCCCGTGCGCCACGGGCCGTGGTCGTGGAGCGCCGCGACGACCTCCGCGAGCCGCGTGTTGCCCGCGCGCTCGCCGAGCCCGTTCACGCTGGTGTGGACGCCGCGCGCGCCGGCTTCGACCGCGGCGAGGCAGTTCGCCGTCGCCAGCCCGTAATCGTTATGGCAGTGGAACTCGAACGGGACGTCGGGCCAGCTCGCGACCATCAGGTCGACGAAGCGCGCGGTGTCCTTGGGCGACTGGATGCCCAGCGTGTCGGCGAGGTAGACGCGCTCGACCGGGTTTTCGGTGAGCGTGCGCATCATCGCGAACACGTAGTCGGGCGAGTCCTTCACGCCCTGCGACCAGTCCTCGAGGTAGACGTTCACCTTCACCTTGCGCTTGCGCGCATACGTGAGCACGTCGGCGATGCGCTTGCGGTGCTGCTCGGGCGGCATCCGGAGCTGGCCGAGGCAGTGACGCTCCGAGCCTTTCGTCAGCAGGTTCAGCACCCTGCCGCCGGTGCCTTCGAGCCAGTCGATCGATTGCGTGCCGTCGACGTAGCCGAGCATCTCGATGCGGGGCAGAAGGTCCTTCTTGCGCGCCCACGCGCAGATCTGCCGCGCCGCTTCGCGCTCGCCCTCCGAGACGCGCGTGCCGGCGATCTCGATGCGGTCGACGCCTACCTCCTCGAGCAGCATCTGCGCGAGCTGAAGCTTCTCGGCGGGCGTGTAGGAGATCTCGGGCGTCTGCTCGCCGTCGCGCAGCGTGGTGTCCATCACTTGAATGCGCGTGCGGGCGCGGCTCTGCATCGGTGGGCTCCGGGAAGCGCGGCAACGTAGCGCGGCGGACGGCGGGCCTTTCGCGACGCTCGTCGACGTGATCTTCGGAGTGGCGCGTGCCCTTTGGCTAGCTCAAGCTGGGGTCCCCTCTGCGTGCAGCCGAGCGTCAACCCGAGGCGCCGATGCAACCCCCCAACAGATGAGCTTTGCGCTCGCCACGACCGGCGGGATACGGACTCGCATCATCGGCGCCATCGGCGTGTACGTCGCGGCCGGCGGCGTGGTCTCGCTGCTCGGCTGGGTGCTCGACGAGCCTCGGCTCGCCGACTGGGTAGGCACGGGCATCGCGATCCAGCCCAACACAACGGTGGCCTGCATCGCCGCCGGCGTGGCGCTGCTCTGGCTCAGCGCCGGCTTCGTGCGCGTTTCGGCGGCGCTCGGCGCGTTCGTCGCCTCGATCGGCGTAACCGTGCTGTTCCAGTACCTAACAGGTCTCGACCTCGGCATCGACCAGCTGCTGCTGTTCGGCCGCTCGTGGGGCGACGTCGGCGTGCTCTCGCCGGGGCGCATGGGAACGACCGGCTCGACTTGTTGGGCTCTGCTGGGAACCGCGTTGGCGCTGCGCGGCGCGAGCGCGCGCTTGCATGGCGCAGTCGCCGCGCTCGGCACGATCGTGCTCGCGATCTCCTCGTTCTCCCTGCTCGGATATCTGTTCGGCGCCGAGGCGCTCTACAGCGTGCCCTGGCTCAGCGTGATCGCACTGCAGACCTCCACGATGATCGCGGCGATCTCGGTCGGAGTGATCGCCTCCGTCCCTGAGCGGCAGCCGCTGCGCGGCGTGATCGAGGACAGCGCCGCCGCAATGCTCGTGCGGCGCGCGCTCCCGTTCGTGCTGCTTCTTCCCATCCTGTTAGGCGTGCTGCGCCTCGCCGGCCAGCGCGCGGGTCTCTACGACACGCCCACCGGCGTCGCGCTGCTCGTGATCGGCCTGAGCTCGATGCTGTGCGCCGTGCTCTGGTGGGGCGCGGCGGCAGTCCGCGAGCACGAGCTGCGCCTCGCGCGGGGCGCGGAGGTGCGCGCGCAAGCCGACCTCGTGCTGCGCGAGGTGAACGAGCAGTTCCTGATGCTCGACGCGAGCTGGCGTTATGTCGCCGTCAACGACGAAGTCTGCCGGCGGACCGGTCTCTCTCGCGAGGCGCTGATCGGGCAGAACATGAGGAAGCTCTATCCCGAGATGGTCGGCACCGAGTACGAGCGGCTCGCCCAGCGTGTGCGCGAGACGCGCGCGCCCGAGACGTTCGAGCACTTCTACGAGCCCTGGGAACGCTGGCTGCAGAACCGCGTCTACCCCGCGCCCGGCGGCGGCATCGCGGTCTTCATCGAGGACATCACCGAGCGCAAGCAGGCGGATCTCGCGCTGCGCGAGAACGAAGAGAAGTTCCGCTCGCTCGTCTCGCTGATTACGGACGTGCCGTGGACGACCTCTCCGGACGGCGAGTTCGTCAGCGAGCAGCCGAGCTGGGCGGCGTTCACCGGGCAGACCTGGGACGAGTACCGAGGCTCGGGCTGGTCCGCGGCGATCCATCCCGAGGACCGGCCGAACGTGGAGGCGCTCTGGAAGCAGGCGTGCGAGACCGCCACCGCTTACGAATCGAGTGGGCGGATTTGGCACGCGGCGTCGCAGAGCTACCGGCACTTCGTCGCGCGCGCGACGCCGCTGCGAAACGAGAACGGCGCCGTGCGGGAGTGGGTGGGCACTTGTACCGACGTCGAGGACGCGCACGCCC
>DASTOI010000253.1:0-5961 GCA_035762585.1 Myxococcota bacterium | reverse complement strand
TACTGCCACCACAGCTCGCTGCGCAGACAGAACTTGTTGTTCAGAGACCTCGGCCTCGGCGACTTCGGCGCACTGCTCGCGGCGACCAGCGTCGACCCCGCGATGCTCTACTACCTCGACAACTGGATCAGCACGCGCGAGAACCCGAACGAGAATTACGGGCGCGAGCTGCTCGAGCTGTTCAGCCTCGGCGTCGGGAATTACGCGCACGCAGACGTCGTCGCCGCGGCCCGCGCCGGCACCGGCTACACGATCCTGCCGACCACCGGCGTCGATCACGCCTTCTATGCGCCGGCGCACGATTACGGCGACAAGACCTTCTTCGCGCAGACCGGGAACTGGGATCTGGTCGGCGACGCGCGCGGCGCGAGCACGCTCGATCTGGTCGAGCATCTCGTCAGCGCGGGCGGGCAGGGCGCCGTCTGCGCGCGCACGCTCGCGCAGCTGCTCTGGCAGCACTTCGCGCACTTCACGCCGAGCGACGCGCTGGTCGGCGAGATCGCCGCGGCGGCGCTCGCGAGCGGGCGCGTGGACGTGCGCGCCGCGCTGCGCGCCGTGTTCTCGCACGCTGAGTTCTACGCGCCGGCGGCGCGGAACGGGAAGCTGAAGAACCCCGTCGAGTACGTGGTCGGGTTGTTACGGGCGCTCGGGCTGGCGGCGCCGTTCGACGCCGCGCAGAACCTCGACGTCGTGCAGTACCTGATGAGCGACATGGGCATCCAGCTGTTCCACCAGCCGAACGTGTTCGGCTGGTGGCGACGGCCCGAGACGCGCTGGATTCACGTGCCGGGCTTCCAGGCCAAGCAGCTCGCCGCCGGATACGTCGCGCTGGTCGCGGCGCAGAGCGCGTCGCATCCGCTGCGCGCGTGGGTGCGCGGCACGCCCGAAGCGGCGATCGACGCGATCTTCGCGGCGCTCGGCGCGCCGCAGCCCGCGAGCTCGCCGGTACGCGCGCGCGGCGTCCAGCTCGTGAGCGAGCTGCGCGCAGCCGGCGCCGACGAGATGACGCTCGCGATTCGCGCCTTCCAATTCGCCACGGCCTCGCCGCCGGCGCAGATGAACTAGGGAGCCCGCGATGTTCGAGCGCGCGCTGCGCAGCGATCTGACGAGACGCCGTTTCCTGCAGGCGCTCGGCGCGAGCGGCGCGGCCGGGGCGTTCGCGAGCCTGCTGCCCGAGCAGCTGCTCGCGCTCGCGCGCCCGCTCGCGCCCGGCGAGCCGATCCTCGTGTCGATCTTCCTCGGCGGCGGCCTCGACGGCGCCCACCTTTTGGTTCCGACCAGCGCGAATGATTACGGCCACTACGTCGACCAGCGCGGCGCGCTCGCGGTCGAGCTCGCGCGCGCGCTGCCGCTCGGCGCGGATGCGAGCGTGAATGCCGTGATGCCGCGCCTCCACGCGCGCGCGCTCGCCGGCGACGTCGCGTTCGTGCGCGGCGTCGATCTGCTGGGATCGTCCGGCTTCGACCCGCTCAGCCACTTCGACAAGACCGACTCCGTGATGTCGGGGCGCTCGAGCCCGGGCGGCCCGTCGGGCGTCTGGGCGCGCTGGGCCGACGCGCAGCCCGAGAATCCGCTCCTGCTCTCGACGGTCGCGTTCGGCGTGCCGCGCATGTTCTCCGGCGGCGAGAAGGCGCAGGCGACGAGCTTGCCCGCGAGCCTCGACCATGCGCTCGGCGCCGGCAGCGGGCGCGACGAGCAGCTGCTCGCCGCCGCGCTCGGTGACCTCGCCGCCAACTACTCCACGACCTCGAGCGCACTCGACGCGCGGCTCGCGCACACCGGCCGCTTCGCGATCGAGGTCGCCCGCGATCTCTCGGGCGTCTACCCCGCCGCGCAGCCCGGCGAGAGCGAGCTCTCCCGGAACATCCGCGTGATCGCTTCGCTGATCAACGCGAACCTCACCGGCACGCGCATCTACGCGACCGTGCAAGGCGGCTACGACACGCACGAGAACCAGCGGTACGACCTCGAGCAGAAGCTGCTCCCCGATCTCGACGCCTCGCTCGACATCCTCTTCGGCGCGCTCGTCGATGCGAGCCCCGTCGTCGTGATGATCTGGACCGAGTTCGGGCGACGCCCGCAGGCGAACGTCTCGGGCACCGACCACGGCGCCGCGAACGACGCGATTCTGACCGGCGCGCGCGTGCGCGGCGGCGTCTACGGCGCGCAGCCGTCGTTCGACCCGACGCGCCTCGACGCGAACCGCAACCTGCGCGGCGAGATCGCCTTCGAGTCGCTCTACGCCGAGCTGATCGACGGCTTCTTGGGCGGAGACTCGCGCAGCGTGCTCGGCGGCTCGTTCGCGCCGGTCGGCTTCATGCGCTGAGCGACTTGATCCAGACCGGTGTCGCTGCGGTGATCTCCGGCTCGCGGGCCAGCAAGGGCCGGGACTCTCTCAGGTAAGCCGCGTAGGCCGGCTTCCCGAGGAACGCCTGCGACGCTTCGCGGTCGGCGTACTGCTGATAGACGCACACGGTGTCTGGGTCCCGGTCGTCGTAGCAATAGAAGTAGGCCTCGTGCGCGTCGTTCCCGACGATCTCGGGTCGCATCAGCCGCTCCCATACCTTCCTCAGCTCGTCTCGCTTTCCGGGCAGCGCGCTGTGCTTGATGAAGAGTGCAACTTTGCTCATGCCCGCTCCTCTCGGGTCGGTTTTCGGGCGCGACGGATCGCGCGAGAACCGTACTCGTCCAGCACGCAAGCGAAGTTGCGCACACGCTGTCCGATGTGCGCGCGCTCGCGCTTCGTGCTCTTCGCTCCGCTGCCCGTCACCGACGGAAATGCGAGCGCCGAAGACTCCTAGTCACGCGCAACGAGTTGTTGTTTTCGAGAAATCGTGAGCGTAGGGTGCGCGCCACATCGGCGGCCCGCTCGACCGAGCGCCGCCTGAGAAAACAACCCGAAGCTCCGAGGAGATCAGGATGTTGTCCTATTCCACGCGCTGGCTCGCCGGCGCACTCGCAGCCGCGTTCTGCGCGGCTGCCGCGCACGCAGACATCTACATCGTGCGCCTCGCCGATCCGCCGGTCGCGGACTACGAAGGCGGCATCGCGGGCCTCGCGCCGACCAAGCCCCAAGCGGGCCGCGGGATCGATCCGCTCCGCTCCGAAGTTCGCCAGTACGTCTCGTACTTGGCGGGCAAGCAGAACGCGGTGCTGCAGAGCGCGGGTGGCGGCGCGCGCGTCTACAACTACGCGTACGCATTCAACGGCTTCGCGGCCGACATGTCGGCGGTGGTCGCCGAGAAGCTGAAGAGCATGCCGGGCGTCCTCGCGGTCACGAAGGACGAGAAGCGGAAGCTCGACACCTCGAGGACGCCGGACTTCTTGGGCCTGCGCACGGGGCTCTGGCAACTGCTCGGCGGAGAGAAGAACGCCGGCGAGGGCATCGTCGTCGGCATCCTCGATTCCGGCGTCTGGCCGGAAAACCCGAGCTTCTCGGATCGCGATCGCAGGGGCCGCCGCGTCTACTCGCCGCTCCCGTCCTCCGACTTCCACGGGATCTGTCAGCCCGGCGTGAAGTGGACGGCCAAGGACTGCAACCGAAAGCTGATCGGGGCCCGTTACTACAACGCAGGCTTCGGCGGCCCCGAGGGCGTGCTCGAGGAGCTGCCGTACGAGTTCATCTCGGCGCGCGACGTGGACGGTCACGGCAGCCACACGTCGAGCACGGCGGCAGGTAACGCGGATGTCGTTGCGCGAGCGCCTGATAACAGCATCCTCGGCGTGATCAGCGGCATGGCGCCCCGCGCGCGCATCGCGATCTACAAGGTGTGCTGGGGGATTTCGCCGGAAGGCGGCTGCTTCAGCTCCGACAGCGTCGCTGCGATCGATCAGGCCGTCGCCGACGGCGTCGACGTGCTGAACTTCTCGATCAGCGGCACGAGCACGAACTTCCTCGACCCGGTCGAGGTGGCGTTCTTGTTCGCAGCCGACGCCGGCGTGTTCGTGGCGGCCTCGGCCGGCAACGACGGTCCGGGCGAATCGACCGTCGCGCATCCGAGCCCCTGGCTCACGACGGTGGCCGCGGGCTCGCACGATCGCGTCTACCTCGCGACGGCCACCACGGGCGACGGCGCGGACTACGAGGGCGCTGGGCTCGGAGACGCAGTCCCCTCGAACCCGCTCGTGCAGTCGACTGCGGCGGGCCTCGCCGGCGCGGACGCGGACGACGTGCGGCTCTGCGTCCCGGGCACGCTCGACCCGGCCGTCGTCGCCGGCAAGATCGTGCTCTGCGATCGCGGCGTGATTGCGCGCGTCGACAAGAGCACGGCCGTTCAGCTCGCCGGCGGCATCGGCATGATCCTCGCGAACACGTCGCCGAGCTCGTTGAACGCCGACATCCACGCGGTGCCGTCGATTCACGTCGACGAGATCGCGGGCGCGGCGATCAAGGCGTACATCGCTCTCGATCCGGCGGCGGCGACCGCGGCGCTCTCCGCCGGCGAGGTGGAGATCGGCGTGCCGGCGCCGTTCGTCGCGGCGTTCTCCTCGCGCGGCCCGCTGCTCGCGACCGCCGATCTGCTGAAGCCCGACATCATGGCGCCGGGCGTGGACGTGCTCGCCGCCTACTCGCCCTTCAACTTCGGCAACTTCAACTATCTGTCGGGCACCTCGATGTCGAGCCCGCACATCGCGGGCATCGGCGCGCTGATGAAGCAGCTGCATCCCGACTGGTCGCCGATGGCGATCAAGTCCGCGCTGATGACGACGGCCTCGCAGTCGCTGAACGTCGGCGGCGCGATCCCGGGCACGGCGTTCGACTACGGCGCGGGCCAAGTCGATCCCAACGCGGCTGCGGATCCGGGCCTCGTCTACGACTCGGGCTTCTTGGACTGGATCGGCTTCCTGTGCGGGACCGGCCAGTTCGCGAGCGCCGCGTGCGCGTCTCTCGGGATCGACCCGAGCGACTTGAACTACGCCTCGATCAGCGTCGGCGAGCTCGCGGGCTCGCAGACCGTGACGCGCACCGTGACCAACGTCGGTCCGGCCGGCACCTACGACGTGAGCGTCGAGGCGCCCGCAGGCGTCGACGTCATGGTGAGCCCGACTTCGCTGACGCTCGGAACGGGCGACACCGGGACGTACGAGGTCACGCTCGTGTCGAACGCGTCGGCGAGCGTCGGCGACTTCGTGCAGGGCTCGCTCACCTGGAGCGACGGCGTGCGCAGCGTGCGCAGCCCGATCGTAACGCGGGCGCTCGCGCTCGCGGTGCCTGCGCAGGTGCAGTCGACGGGCGACCCGGTGAGCTTCCCGGTGACGTTCGGCTACACCGGCGCTTTCGGCGCGACCGCGCGCGGCCTCGTCGAGGCGCTCGAGGAAGCCGCGAACGTCGTCGACGACCCGGCGAACGACATCAACACCGCGCTCACCACGGGGGTCGGCATCACGGTCCACGTCGTGACCGTGCCGGCGGGCACGACCCACGCGCGGTTCTCGCTGTTCGACGACTTCACCGACGGCAACGACGACCTCGACCTGTACGTGTTCGACTCGACGGGCAGCCAGGTCGGCGGAAGCGGCAGCGGCACGTCCGCGGAGGAAGTCAACCTCGTGAACCCGGCAGCGGACGACTACTTCGTGGTCGTGCACGGCTGGCAGACCGACGGGCCGGACGCCAACTACACGTTGTTCTCGTACCTCGTGGACGGGACCGACGCGGGCAACATGACGATCACCGCACCCGCGGCCGCGGTGCTCGGCATGACGGCCAACGTCGACGTGTCGTTCAGCGGCCTCACCGCCGGCCGCAAGTACCTCGGCGCCGTCGACTTCAACGACGGGACCGACGTGCTGGAGTCGACGCTCGTCCGCGTCGATCCGTGATCCGATCGCGCGGGGCGGGCGGAGCAGCCCGCTCCGCGCGGTGCTGAGCCTTCGCGAGGAGGTGCCACCTCCCGAAGCGACGGCGCGTGTTCTGAACCGGAGCACGCGCCGTTCTGCTTTTCGGGGCGCGACGCGCGA
>DASTOI010000252.1:0-6072 GCA_035762585.1 Myxococcota bacterium | reverse complement strand
GCAGACGGCGCGCAGCGAGCCGCAGGCGAGCGGAGCTCGGAAAGAAACGGGCGACGACGTGATCGACGCCGAGTACACAGAAGAGAAGGGGAACTGAGAGGCCCAACGTGACCGAAGAAGAACAAGCGGGCGGAGGCGAAGAGCGCGAGCTGCTCACGCTGGCGGAGGCGCAGACGATCGCCCACGGCGCGCTGCCCGACGTGCTACCGGTGCTGCCGCTGAAGAACACGGTGATCTTCCCGCATCTGCTCGCGCCGCTGCTCGTGAACACCGAGCGCAGCCGCAAGCTGATCGATGCGGTGATGACGACGCCGGACCGGCACCTGCTCTCGGTCGCGGTGAGCGGCCCGATCGAAGGCAGCCCCGCCGAGAGCGATCTGCACCGCATCGGCACGGTACTGCGCGTCGCCAAGATGCTGCGCTTCCCGGATGGCTCGTACCGGCTGCTCGTTCAGGGCATCGCGCGCGCGCGCGTCGACGAGTTCGTCGCGGGCGCGGACTTCTTCCGCGGGCGCATCTCGCTGCTCGCCGACACCGGCGACGCCGCGTCGGTCGAAGCCCAGGCGCTCGCGCGCGACGTGCGCGACGGCTTCGTCTCGCTGGTCGCCGAGCACCCGAAGCTCTCGGATGAGCTCCAGGTGCTCGCGATGAACGTCGAAGAGCCGGGCCGGCTCGCGGATCTCGTCGCATCGAATCTCGAGCTCGACATCGCGGCGAAGCAGGGCTTCCTCGAGGAGCTCGACGTCGTCGCGCGGCTGCGGCGCGCGCGCGCCGAGGTGCAGCGCGCAGCCGAGGCGCTGAAGGTCGAGAGCGAGATCCGCGACAAGGTGCAGTCCGAGATGGGCCGCACGCAGCGCGAATACATGCTGCGCCAGCAGCTCGACCAAATCCGCAAGGAGCTCGGTGAAGCGGAGGACGAGGAAGAGGAAGCCGACGCGCTGCGCCGCCGCATCGAGGCGGCCGGGCTGCCCGAGGACGCGGCCGAGCAGGCGAAGCGCGAGCTCGAGCGGCTGGAGCAGACGCCGACCGCCGCCGCCGAGCACGGCGTGATCCGGAACTACCTCGACTGGATCGCGGACCTGCCGTGGAGCAAGCGCAGCGAGGACCGCCTAGACGTCGCCGCCGCGCGCAAGGTGCTCGACGAGGATCACTACGGCCTCGAGAAGGTGAAGGACCGCATCGTCGAGTACATCGCGGTGCTCTCGCTGAAGCGAGATCTGCGCGGCCCGATTCTCTGCTTCATGGGCCCGCCCGGCACGGGTAAGACGTCGCTCGGCCGCTCGATCGCGCGCGCGCTCGGCCGCGAGTTCGAGCGCATTTCCCTCGGCGGCATCCGCGACGAGGCGGAGATCCGCGGCCATCGCCGCACCTACGTCGGCGCGCTGCCGGGCCGCATCCTGCAGGGCCTGCGCCGCGCAGGCACACGCAACCCGGTGTTCCTGCTCGACGAGATCGACAAGCTCGGCGCCGATTTCCGCGGCGATCCGTCGTCCGCGTTGCTCGAGGTCCTCGACCCCGAGCAGAACTCGGCGTTCAGCGATCACTACCTCGAGGTGCCGTTCGATCTGTCGCAGGTGCTGTTCATCGCGACCGCGAACATGGCCGACCCGATCCATCCGGCGCTGCGCGACCGCATGGAGATCATCGAGCTGCCCGGGTACACGGAAGAGGACAAGATCGAGATCGCGAAGCGCTTCCTCGTGCCGCGCCAGCTCGCGGCGAACGGGCTCAGCGCGGACAGCTTCGCGTTCGACGATTCGGCGCTGCGCGGGATCGTGCGGCGCTACACGCGCGAAGCCGGCGTGCGCAATCTCGAGCGCGAGATCGGCGCCGTCTGCCGCAAGATCGCGCGCCGCGTCGCCGAGAGCGGACTTTGCGAGGAGCTCGCGCGCATCACCGATGAGCAGCTGCCCGAGCTGCTGGGACCGGTGCGCTTCGAGCCGGAGCTCGCCGAGCGCGCGGGCCGCGCCGGAGTCGCGGTGGGGCTCGCGTACACGCCGGCCGGCGGCGACATCCTGTTCATCGAGAGCACCCACATGCCCGGCAAGGGCGCGCTGAAGCTCACCGGCTCGCTCGGCGACGTGATGCGCGAATCGACCGAGGCGGCGCGCACCTGGCTGCGCAGCCACGCGAGCGATTATGCGATCGCGCCGGAGCTGTTCGAGCAGCGCGACCTGCACGTGCACGTGCCGCAGGGCGCGGTGCCAAAGGACGGCCCGAGCGCGGGCGTCGCGATGGTGACGTCGCTCGCGTCGCTGCTCAGCGGCCGCGTGCCGGCCGCCGACGTCGCGATGACCGGCGAGATCACGCTGCGCGGCAAGGTGCTGCCGGTCGGCGGGATCAAGGAGAAGGTGCTGGCGGCGAAGCGCGCCGGCATCAAGCACGTCGTGCTGCCGGAGCTGAACCGGCGCGACGTCGACGAGATCGCCGCACCTCTCGTTGAAGGACTCGAGTTCCATTACGTTGCGCGGATCGATGAAGCCCTCGACCAGATCCTCGAGCCGGCCCGCGCGTAGCAAGCTTTGCTTCGCGCCGCGCGCCCTAATCACTCTCGCCGCGGGCGCGCTCGCGTTCGGCTGCGTCTCCAGCAGCAAGCACAACGAGGTCGTCGAAGAGCGCGATCTGCTCCGCACCAAGGCCGCGCGCCTCGAGCAGAGCAACGAGAGCCTCGACAACGAGCGCGTCGCGTTGATCGCGCAGCTCGAGGAACTGCGGCAGGCGAAGGAGGGCCTCGACGCGAGCGTGGCCGAGCTCGCCGAGCGCAAGGAGCAGCTCGAGATCGACCTGGCGAAGACTTCTCAGGCGCTCGAGAAGCGCACGCACGAAGTCGACGAGCTGCGCTCGACCTACGACGGGCTCGTGAACGACCTGCAGAGCGAGGTCGCGGCGGGGCGCGTGCAGATCGAGCAGCTGCGTGACGGCCTGCACGTGAAGCTCGCGCAGGAGATCCTGTTCCCGTCGGGCTCCGCGGAGCTGTCCGGCGAGGGGCAGCGCGTGCTCGGCAAAGTCGCCGGCCGGCTGGTCGAGGTCGAGCACCAGATCGAGGTCGCCGGCCACACCGACAACGTGCAGATCAGCGGTGCGCTCGCGCAGCGTTACCCGTCGAACTGGGAGCTGGCGGGCGCGCGCGCGGCGGTGGTCGTGCGGCTGCTGACGCGCAACGGCATCCCGCCGGAGCGGCTGGTCGCGGCGTCGTTCGCCGACACGAAACCGGTCGAGAGCAACAAGACGCCGGAAGGCCGCGCGCGCAACCGCCGCATCGACATTCGCCTGATCCCGCCGACGGCGCCCGGGCCGCCGCCCACGCAAGCCGAGGCCGCGCCCGCGACGTGAGCGGCGCGCCGCCCCCGCCGCGCGCACTTCTCAGGGAGCTGTTCGCTGCCGCACTCGCGGCGGTCGACCCGGCCGCGGCGATCGCGCGAGTCGTCGAGCGCGAGGGCGACGCGGTGCGCGTAGGCGGCGAGGTCACGCCGCCCGCGCGCTGCGTGGTCCTCGCCGCCGGCAAGGCGAGCGTTGCGATGGCGCGGGCGTGGCACGAGCGAGTCGGTCCGCCGCGCGCGGGCCTCGTCGTCTCGCGCGAGCCGGGCGCGCTGCCGGCGCCGTGGAGGACCCGAGTGGGCGGTCATCCGCTGCCGACCGAAGCCAGCGCCGCGGCGGGCGAGGCCGCGATCGTGCTCGCAGAGGAAGTGCGCGAAGACGAGACCTTCGTCGTGCTGCTCTCCGGCGGCGCGTCGGCGCTGCTGAGCACACCGCTCCCCGGCCTGACGCTCGCCGACGTGCGCGCGACGACGCGGGCGCTCTACCTCGGCGGCGCGCCCATCGGGTCCCTGAATTGCGTGCGCAAACACCTCACCGCGGCGAGTGGTGGGCGGCTGGCGGCGCGCACGCGCGCGCGAGCGACGAGAGTGCTCGCGCTCTCGGACGTGATCGGCGACGACGTCGCGACGATCGGATCGGGCCCGTGCGCGCCCGACGACACGACCTTCCGCCAAGCGCTGGCCGTGCTCGAATCAGGCGATGCACGGGAGAAGGCGCCGGCCGCCGCTCTCGCCCATCTCGAGCGAGGCATGCGCGGGGAGATCGAGGAGACGCCGAAGCGAAGCGCCGCCTGCTTCGCGCGCGTGCGGCACACCATCGTCGGGAGCAACGCGACCGCGCTCGCCGCGGCCGCGGGAGCAGCCCGTGCGCGCGGAATCGATGCATCCGTGCGCGCCGAGCCGCTGTCTGGAGAGGCGCGCGAAACGGGCGCCCAGCTCGCGCGCGAGGCGCTCGGGATGCGGAGCGGCGTTCCGCGCCTCTGGATCGCAGGCGGCGAGACGACGGTGACGGTGTCCGGAGACGGCAACGGCGGGCGCTGCCAGGAGCTCGCGCTCGGAGCCGCGCTCGCGCTCGCGGGCGAGCGCGGCGTCACGCTGCTCGCGGCGGGCACCGATGGCAGCGACGGCCCGACCCCTGCAGCCGGCGCGTTCGCGGACGGCGAGACGGTTGCGCGCGGCCGAGCCGCCGGCGTCGACGCGCGGGCCGCGCTGGCGCGCAACGACTCGTACGGATTCTTCGCGCCCGAGGGCGGGCACCTGATTACCGGCGCGACCGGCACGAATGCGCTCGACGTCGTGTTGGTCCTCGTCGAGCCGCATTCGTAGACTGCGCCGCTTCTCATGCCCGAACGCGGCCCCGCACTCCACTCGCTGGCGCTTCGCTTCGGAGTGCTGCTCGCCCTCGTTGCGCGCGCCGCGTGGATCTATGCCCGCTACTGGCTCGACGAGCGCGGCATCGTGCGCGCGGCGGAGGGGTCGATCGCCGCCGCGATGCAGCGCTTCGCGGTTCGCTTCGTGCGCATCGCGATCTCGTACAAGGGCGGGCTGATCAAGCTCGGTCAGGTCGCGAGCCTGCGCGTCGACGTGCTGCCCGAGGCCGTGAGCGCCGAGCTCGCGAAGCTGCAGGACCAGGTCGACGCGCACCCGCTCGCCGAGATCCGCGCGCAAGTCGAGCGCGAGCTCGGCGGCCGGCTCGAGCAACACTTCGCGTCGTTCTCGGAGCGCGCGATCGCGGCGGCGAGCCTCGGTCAGGTGCACGCCGCCGAGCTGCCCGACGGGCGCAAGGTCGCGGTGAAGGTGCTCTACCCGGGCGTCGAGCGCTCCGTCGCGGTCGACCTCGCGGCTGCGCGCGTCGGGCTCTGGCTGTTCGACTTCGTGACCGTCGCCGACCTCGATCAGGTTTACGCGCAAGTGCGCGACTCGATCCGCGGCGAGATGGACTACGTCGCCGAGGGCCGCGCCGCCGACGAGATCGCGCGCAACCTCGCGGCGGATCCGGAGCTTGCGAAGCGCACGCGCGTGCCGCGCATCCACTGGCCGCTGACGCGGCGGCGCGTGCTGACGATGGAGTTCGTCGACGGCGTGAAGATCAACGACCGCGAGGCGCTCGCCGCGCGCGGCGTCGATCCGCGCGAGATCGCGCTCTGGGCGGTGCGCGCGTTCCTCCACCAGATGTTTCGCGACGGCTTCTTCCACTGCGATCCGCATCCGGGAAATCTCGTCGTCGACGAGCAGGGCCGCGTCGGCATCCTCGACTTCGGCATGCACCAGCGGCTCGACCCGCGCGTGCTTTCGCTGCTGCGCGAGAGCCTGCTCGCGACCGTCGCGCGCGACCCCGTGCGCTACGCGCGCGCGTTCCTCGACGCCGAGATGATTCGCCCGCAGGACCTCGCGACGGTCGAGGAGATCGGGCGCATCTCGTTCGATCCGAAGTACTGGAACCTGACGCCCAAGGAGCTCGCGCAGATCGACATGGGCGCATACGTGATGCGCATGCGCAGCCAGATGAAGCGCGTGCGCAGCTTCCAGATTCCCGACGGCATCGTGCTCTGGGGCCGCGCGTTCGGCTTGTTGTTGGGGCTCGCGTCCGAGCTGGCGCCCGGCATCCGGCCGATGGAAGTCGTCGGCCCGTACGTCGTTCGCTTCCTCGCCGCGCCGGCGCGCGCGCGATCTGGATAGACTGCGCGCTTCTCGGGAGGGGCGATGGCGATCAGCGCCGACGAGTTCAGAGCTGCGATGGCGCTGCGCGCGAGCG
>DASTOI010000251.1:0-5642 GCA_035762585.1 Myxococcota bacterium | reverse complement strand
GTTCGTCGCCGGATTCCAGAGCTCGGCGGCGTACACGGCTCCGTTATCGCTGAACAGCTCGCCCGAGGTGTTGCCTCCGACCACCAGCGCCTCGCCCGTCGGAAGCATCACGGTGTTCTGGAGCGCGCGCGGCGAGGCCATCGGAGCGGCCGAGGAGATCACGGGAGACGCGCCGTTCAGGTCGATGCGATACACGGCGTTGGTCGTCGCAGGGCTCTGCGTGCGGTCGGCTCCGCCGATCAGCAGCACCTGGCCTGCGGCGTAGGTGACGACGTTGCCCCACATGCGCGTGCGCGTGCCGGCCGGCTGGCCGAGCGACGCGATCGCGCCGGCGCCGCGCGGATCGAAGAGGTGCCACGTCTGCGTGGGCCCTCCGTGGAATACGCGCCCGTCGGGCGCGACGGCCATCTGCCCCCACCACTGCAGGTCCGACGCCGAGTTCACCGTCGTCTGGCCGTTCTCGGCGTTCTGCTCGTTGAGCAGATCCTGCATGGTCGCGCCGCTCGTCTGCGTCCATGCGTTGCTCGCTGCGCTGTATCGCTCGGACGTGTTGCCGGCGGCGTTCGCGAAGGTCGCAAAGAGCTCGTCGCTGGGGAGCGCCAGCGTCGTGCTGTACCAGCGGTTGAAGTTCATGTTCGCGAGCGGCTGCCAGCCGAGCGTCGTGGGGTCGAACGCGGTCGTGCGCGTGTCGTTAGGGTTGCCGCCTGCGGCCACGATGCGGCCATCCTCGAGCGTCGCGACGCCCGCGCAGAACATGTCGTGGAACCCGTTGTTCGAGGTCGTGAAGCCGAGCGTCACCGGGTCGAACACCGCCGCGTGCGTGAACTCCACGCTCGACGGGAACGCGTTGGTCTCTGTCGACGACCACGTGAGCACGCGGCCATCGGGCAGATTGGCCGCGGTGATCGCGATGTGAGGCCACGCGATCACCGGGCTCCACGCACCGACCAGCGCGGGGTTCGGCGGCCCCTCGAGCGCGCCGTTCGCCGGGATCGGGCGCTCGCCGCCGCCGGGAGGCGCGTACGTCACCTGGAGGACCTGGCTTCCGGTGCGCTCGAAGAAGCGCACGCGCAGCGCGTGCGTGCCGGCGCTCAGCGCAATCGAGCCCTGGACCTTCCGAGAGGCATGCAGTCCGTCGTTGTCGACGACCGTCGTGCCGTCGATGCGCAGATCGCTGCCGTCGTCGGAGGTGGTCGAGAACGCGTACGTGCCGGCTTGGGGGACGGAGATCGTCCCAGTGAACTGGATCCCGAAGTTGTCGACGCGCGACGTCACCGTGAGATCGAGCACGCTGGTCGTGCCGGTGGCGACGGGGGACAGCGCATCGAAGTTCGGCAGCACGCTCCAGGCGCCGTCGTAAACCTGATAGGTGAAGTCGGCGCGGGCGGGGGCCGCTGCGAGTCCGAGAAGCAGGAGCGCCTCGGCGAGCACACCTGCGCGGCGAGCGAACGTCATGACGGCCCTTCATTCTCACGGCGACGAGCACGGTGGCCCTCTGGGAGTTGTCGCCTCGTGGCGGAAGGGGGCAGGACAACTGTGATCTAGATCGCTCGCATTTCAGTCAGGATGCGGCGAGCAGCCGTGCATCAGCGCTGGCGAGTGTCTCCGAGCACGCGCAGGAACCGAGCGAGGTCGTCGAGCTCGGCGTCGGTGAGGTCGAGCCGCGCCGGCAGCTCGTGGCGCATGGACGGGTCGTCGGGCGGGTGGCGGTAGAAGTCGAGCACTTCCTCGAGGCTCGTGAAGCGCCCGTCGTGCATGTAGGGCGCGGATTGGACGAGCCCGCGCAGCGTCGGCGTCTTGAAGGCGCCGCGCAGGAGCGCGGATGACTCCGTCGGCTCCGGCGTGGGACAGGTTCCCGCCCTGCTCGCGTCCGGCTCCGCCGCGCACCGAAACTCCGCCAGGCGCAGCGATTCGAGGCCCGCCTCCCGGCCTCGATCTTCCCGGGCGGCGCCGATCTCACCGGTCCCGACGTTGTGGAAGCGCCCGTCGCTGAAGCGCGGCCCGACGTGGCAAGCGACACAGCCGGTGCGGCCCGAGAGCAAGAGCCGCAGGCCCGACTCTTCGCGCGCGTCCAGCAGGCGCGCAGCATCCGCTCGCCGGCCGCCGAGCACCGCGGCGACGTAGTCGTCGAAGCGCGTACGCGGAGATCGAAGCGTGCGTTCGTACGCTGCGATCGCCTTACCCACGTTGCGAAACACCGCGGCGGCAGGCTCGCCCCGCGGATCCGTCGCGAACGCCGCCTGATAACCGGCGCGCAGCTGCGCATCGCCGGCGACGTGCTCAGCGATTGCCTCCCGGCTTCCGCCCATCTCGTCGGCGTGCTCGATCGGAACGAGCGCCTGCGCCCAGAGGCTGTCGGCACGGCCATCGCGGAAGAGCCAGCGCTCCCACGCGACGTCGAGCAGCGACGGCGCGTTGCGGCGCAGCGGCGCGAGCCCGACGGCGCGTGCGCGACCGTCGGTGAACCCGCGCTCGGGATCGTGGCAGGTGGCGCACGCGATCCTTCCATTTCGGCTGAGCCGTGCGTCGCGGAAGAGTGCGGCGCCGAGCGCGGCGGCGTTCGGCTCGTCTCCGACCGCGTTGCCTGGATCTGGGGCTGGCGGCGGGAGAGCGTCCAAGCTGAGCGTGCTCAGCAGAAAGCGTTCCGAGTCGCTCCACTCGGCGCCCGCGGCCGGCGGCGGCTCGCTGCTCAGCGCGCGCAGAAAGGCTTCGAGCGCGTCGATCTCGCGCTGCCGAAGGCCGAGCGGGCGCAGCTCGCTGGGCTGCGCGTCCGCGGGCGGCGCGTCGTAGAACCGCAGCACGTCCCGCAGCGTCGCGAAGCGCCCGTCGTGCATGTAGGGCGCGGTCTTCTCGACGTCTCGCAGCGACGGCGTCTTGAAGGAGCCCGCGACGTCGTGATCGTCGGTTTGCAGGAAGTCCAGCTCGGGGCAGCCGCGCTCGCCGCTGTCGCTGAACGGTCCGCGGCAGTTGAAGACGTCGAGCAGCACGGCCTGCAGGCCGAGCCCCCGGCCGAAATCGAGGGTCGGCCCGCGGAAGCTGCCGGTGCCGAGGTTGTGGAAGCCGCCGTTCGTGAACGACGGCCCGTTGTGGCACTGGAGGCACTGCGTCCGCGCCGGGTCGATGAAGAGCCGCAGCCCGGCGATCTCGCGCGCACTCAGCAAGCTCGCTGCCTCGCGCGATCGGCCCGCGCGCGCGGCGTCGACGTAGCGGTCGAAGCGCGAGTCGCCGGGTTGCAGCGTGCGTTCGTACGCCTCGATCGCCTTGCCGAGATTGGAGAACGCGCGATCGACCCCGTCTCGCTTCGGCCGCGGAATCCGCTCCCAGGCTTTGCGCACGGCGGCAGCGCCGAGCGGCCCGGCGTGCTCCGGCAACGGCGCGCCGCCGGCGGGTGAGGCGAGGTCGGGCAGCGGACCGAACAGCGCCTCGTAGGAGGCTCGATAGCGCTCGTCGGTCGCGACGCGGCGCACGATCCCGAGCCGGCTTCCGCCGATCTCGCTCGGCGCCTCGAACGGGACGAGCGCCTGCGCCCACAGCGAATCCCGCCTGCCGTCCCAATAGAACCAGCGGCCGCTCGCGGCGCCGACGATCGTCGGCGCGTTGCGGCCGGCGGGCTCGACGACCGAGCGCGCCTTCCCGTCGGTGAAGTGCCGCTCCGGGCGGTGGCAGCTGGCGCACGCGACGTCGCCGTTCGGCGCGAAGCCGGAGTCGAAGAACAGGCGCCGGCCGAGCGAGGCGGCGCGCGGGTCGTCCGCCACGCGATTGGACGGAGAGGGCGGGACGGCGTCGCGGCGACGCAGCGACGCGAGCACGCGCAGCTCGCGCTCGCTCCAGCGCTCCGCGGCGGCCGGCGCGGCGGCGGCGCAGCCGCTCGCCAACGCGAGCGCGAGGGCGAGCGCGCGTCGCATCAGAGCTCGGCGCGCACGGGAAAGCGCAGCAGGCCCGCGCCCTGCGGCGAGTCGACGAGCACCTCGATCACCCACGCGCCGTGCATGTTCAGCCTCAGCCCCTCGATGCGGTATCGGCCGGGCGCGACCTCGGCGACGACGCGCGGGCGCGTCGGGAGCCCGTGCCCATGCTCCGGCATTCCGCCGCCGACCGACGCGATCGCGCCGCGGATCGGTTGCCCGTTCCGATCGCGCAGCTCGACGGTCCACGCCTGCAGCTCGCCGACGACGACGCTGCCGTTCTCAGGCGTGAGCTCGCCGGCGATCGCGCCGTCGCTCGAAACGGCTCGCCAGCTCGTGGGCGCCGCCGCAGGCGGTGCGGCGCAGGCGGCGCACGCCACCAACGCGAGCCAGCGAAGCACGTTGCGGCCGAGACGAGAGCGAAGAGAACGGGCGCTCGCTCTCTCGTCGGCTGCGGCCATAATCGGAGCCATCTCGAGACGAGAACCTAACGAGGCTCCGGCGCGGTCGCGCCGGAGTCGCATGGCCGGGAGCTTCGTGAAGAGAGCGTTGCTCGTCGTCGCCGGGTCCATCGCGCTGGCGCTCGGCTTCGTCGCCGCGCAGCCCGGCGAGCTCGCGGTCACGCGCGAGACGACCATCGCCGCCCCGGTCGATCTCGTGATCGCGTACGTGGAGGACTTCCGGCGCTGGCCGGCGTGGTCGCCGTGGGAACGCGCGGGCACCGACCTTCGACGCGAGCTCGCTGGGCCGCCGGCCGGCGCGGGCGCGACCTATCGCTGGGACGCGCGCGGCGAGAGCAACGCGGGAAGCGTCACGATTGCGGAGGTCGTGCCGCTTCAGAAGGTGACGATCGAGCTCGGGCTCTCCGCACCGATCCAGACGACCGGCGAAATGACGTTCTCACTCGAGCCGGTCGGCGCCTCCACCCGGCTGCGTTGGTCGCTCAGGGGACGTCGCAGCTTCCGCGAGAAGCTCGCGAGCCTCGGGTCCGACGTGCCGGCCGAGCTGTCGTCGCACCTCGAGCTCGGCCTCGCCGCCCTCGCGCGCGTGAGCGAGGCCGACGCGGCACGCTGGCGCGAAGAGATGCTGCGCGACGCTGGCGCGGCGGCTTCGGCGGAGGCCGCCGCCGCCGAGGCCGCGCGGCGGAGAGGCGCGCCGAGCAGCGCGACGGCATCACCCGAGTAGGTCTGTTGGCTCCGCCGGCGACTGGATTCCCAGCAGCTCCGGCTCGCGCTCGATCTGCTTGCGCAGCCGGAGCCCGACGAAGAAGAAGAACAGCAGCTCCGCGAGCAGTAACAACAGCACGAGCTTGCCGGCGCGCTTGCCCCAGCTCATCGGCGCGCGCTCCGCAGCGCGCGCTCGATCTCGGCGCCGAGCTCCAGCTCGAGCGCGAAGCCCGAGGCGTCGGGCGCCGCGGCGAGCCGCGCCGCGAGCGTCTCGGCGCCGCCGACCGCGGCGAGCCCGTAGCTGCCGTAGCGGCGCGCCAGCGTTCCGAGCAGCCACGCGTCGCGGCCGCGCCGGCGCTTGGCGGCGAGCGCCCCGCCGGCCTCGAGCAGCGCGCGGTGGCGCGCGATCGCTTCTTCCAGCGCGCCCAAGCCGGTTCCGTCGCGCGCGGAGACGAGCACGACCGGCGCGGTCCACTTCGCATCGGGCTTCTCGCCGAGCGCGAGCGCGCTCTCGAGCTCGCGCGCGCTGCGCTCGGCGAGCGCGCCGAGATCGGCCTTGTTGACGACGAAC
>DASTOI010000250.1:0-6701 GCA_035762585.1 Myxococcota bacterium | reverse complement strand
GCGCGCAGCGAGGCGGAGTCCGCGGAGCCGAGCGGAGCTCGGAAAGGACTGACGCATGCAGCAAGACGACTTCCTGAAGCTCGACGTCGGCGGCAAGCTGCGCCGGCTGCGCGAGGACCACGGCCTCTCGCTCGCCGACCTCGCGCGGCGCACCTCGCTGAAGGAGAGCGCGCTGCGCAGCTTCGAGGACGGCGGCAGCGTGCCTGCGGTCGGCGAGCTGCTGAAGATCGCGAACGTGCTCGGCGTCGCGATCGGCAGCTTCTTCCAGACGCGCATCCCTGATAAGCGCGTCGAGGTCGTGCGCGTGGCCGAGCGCTGGACGGTGAAGGCGCGCAGCGAAGCCGGTGGCGCGCTCAACTACCGCTACCAGTCGCTCTCGCACGGCCTCACCGAGAAGCTGATGCAGCCGTTCATCGTCGAGGTGCCGCCGGGTGAAGGCGACTCCGCGCTGAACCGCTCGCAGCACGAGGGCGAGGAATTCCTTTTCGTGCTGGGAGGCGTCCTCGAGGTGGAGATCGGCGGCGAGCGCCATCGGCTCGAGCCCGGCGACTCGATCTACTACGACTCGCGCCAGCCCCACACGCTGCGCGCGCTCGAGGGCGTGACCGCGCGGCTGATTGCGTGTATCGCGCAGCACGCGAATGTCACGCAGCGCAGTCACATCGACCGCGCGTATCGCTAGTCACGAGCGGGGCGTAGCGCCGCGCAGCTTGGAGGGGGCCATGCCCAAACGAGACGAGCGCTTCCTGGGTGCGCGTCGGCTGCGCCCCGAGACGCTGATGATGAGCTTCGGCTACGACCCGAAGCTCAGCGAAGGCGCGCTCAAGAGCCCGATCTTCCAGACCTCGACGTTCGTGTTCGAGAGCGCCGAGGCCGGCAAGAGCTTCTTCGAGGTCGCTTACGGGCTGCGCGCTGCGCGCGAAGGCGAAGCGCAGGGCCTGATCTACAGCCGCATCAACAACCCCGATCTGGAGATCCTGGAAGATCGCCTGACGCTGTGGGACGAGGCCGAGGCCGCGTGCGTGTTCGTCAGCGGCATGGCGGCGATCGCGACCAGCCTGCTCGCCTACTGCCGCCCGGGCGACGTCGTCGTGCACAGCGAGCCGCTCTACGGCGGCACCGATCACTTGTTACGCGCCGTTCTGCCGCAGTTCGGGATCCGCGCGGTCGGCTTCCCGGCCGGCGTGCCGACCGAGCAGATCGCGCCGCGCCTGCGCGCCGAGCTCGCCGACGCGCACATCGCGTGCGTGCTGATCGAGACGCCCGCGAACCCGACCAACGCGCTCGTCGACATCGCCGCGATCGCGGCGCTCGTGCGAGAAATCGACGCCGGCGAGCGCAAGCCGGTCGTGATGGTCGACAACACGTTCCTCGGGCCGCTCTGGCAGCAGCCGCTCGCGCACGGCGCCGACCTCGTGCTCTATTCGGCGACGAAGTTCTTGGGCGGCCACAGCGATCTCGTCGCCGGCGCGTGCCTCGGCAGCGAGGCCGTGCTGAAGCCGATCCGCACGCTCCGCACGTTCCTCGGGACGCTCGCCGATCCGTGGATCGGCTGGCTGCTATTGCGCTCGCTCGAGACGCTCGCGCTGCGCATGAACGCGCAGATGCGCAGCGCCCGCGACGTCGCCGCGTTCCTCGCGCAGCACCCGAAGATCCGCCACATCCACTACCTCGATCACATCGAGCGCGGCGACCCGATGTACGACGTCTACCGCCGCCAGTGCAGCGCACCCGGCTCGGTGATCGCGTTCGACGTCGACGGCGGCGAGGCCGAAGCCTTCCGCTTCCTGAACGCGCTGAAGCTCGTGAAGCTCGCCGTGTCATTAGGAGGCACCGAGTCGCTCGCCGAGCACCCCGCGTCGATGACTCACGCCGATGTCCCGCTCGACCACCAGAAGCGTTTCGGCATCACGCCGGCGATGGTGCGGCTCAGCGTCGGCATCGAGCACACCGAGGACGTGATCGCGGATCTGGAGCAGGCGCTGGCGGAGGTGTGAGCGTGGTGCCTCCGGCGCGCCAGCTCATCGTGCTCGCGCGCTTCGGTGACGCGGCCTCCGCCGACGCGCTCGTTGCGTTCCTCGGCGCGCACGACATCGACGCGCGCGTCGAAGGCGTCGACCCGCTCGCGATCGGCCTCGGCGGCCGCTTCCGCGTCGTGCTCGCGGAAGAGGACCTGCGGCGCGCACGCTGGGCGCTCGACAACGCCGATTCATCGGACACCGAGGCCTGGTTCCTTGCGACCGGCGAGCTCGACCCGGATGCCGCGAGGCGCGCGTTCGCGAAGGACGAAGAGCGGCCCGCGCGACGGATGCGGAGCGCGGTCCGGAATGCGGCGATCGCGCTGGTCATCGTGATCGCGATCGCGGCGTTGCTCTCGCGGTGAGTGGGAGGCGCATTAACCTGCGCGCCCACATGATCGGCATCTTCGACTCCGGCCTCGGCGGCCTCACCGTGCTGCGCGCTCTGACCGCGCGCTTCCCGCAGCACTCCTTCCTCTACCTGGGCGACCACGCGCACGCGCCGTACGGCGATCGCAGCTCCGCCGAGATCGTCGAGCTGACGCAGGCGGGCGTCGCGAGACTGTTCGCGCTCGGCGCGAAGCTCGTGCTGCTCGGGTGCAACACGGCGACGTGCGTCGCGCTGCGGACGTTGCAGAAGAAGTGGCTGCCGCACGCGGGGTTATCAGGGCCGCGCAACGTGCTCGGGATCGTCGCGCCGACCGTGGAGGCGGCGACGCAGACGCCGTGGGCGGTCGTGAAGCCGCAGTATCCGCAGAAGAACAATCGCGACGTGATCGCGGTGTTCGGGACGACGCTGACGATCTCGTCGGGCGTGTACGCGGAGGAGATCTTCAAGCGCTGTCCGCGCGTGCGCGTCGTGCTGCAGCCATGCACGCAGCTCGCGGCGGCGATCGAGAACGCGCTGCCGGTCGTGGAGCTCGATGCGATCGTCGCGGAGGCGGTCGCGTCGATGCTGACGCAGCTGCACGGCAAGGCGCCCGACCGCGCGATCCTCGGCTGCACGCACTTCTCGTTGGTCGAGAAGTTGTTCGCGGAGAATCTGCCGCCGGGCGTGCGGATTCTCTCGCAGCCCGAGGTCGTGGCGGACAGCTTCGAGGATTACCTCGCGCGCCATCCCGAATACGCGGCGAACGGCGCGGCGCCCGGCGTGCGGCTACTCACGACGGGCGATCCGGATCGCGTCTCGAAGGCCGCCGCGGTGTTCTGGGAAGGGGCGCCACGCTTCGAGCGCGCGTAGTCAGCGCCTCGCGGCGATGAAAGTACGTCCCCGATGCACACTCAGAGCACGTACTCGCTCATCGGATGCGACTCGACGCGATCCTGCGCGAGGAATCCCTGACAAGTGTCGAGCATGCGCTTCAGGTTGCGCTTCAGCTTCACGGGATCGCCGACCGCGTCGTAGAACGCGGCGGGATCGGTGAGCGCGGCGAGCGGGAAGTTCTCTTCGACGATCGCGGCCCACGGCGGCGCGTTCGGCGTCAGCGCGCGCACGATCTCGTTGCGCACGTAGCCGAACGTGCTCTGCGTCTCGATCGCGCACGCGCGCTGCTGCTCGTGCCAGATGCGGAGGAACTCGGGGTACGGGAGGCCATCCGCCGGCTCGATGCACGTGACGAGCGCGAAGCCCGGCGTGCGCGCGCCGGCGCGCGCGCTGCGATTCACGAGCGGGCGCGATTCGACGACGAGGTAGCCGGCGAATGCGCCGCAAGTTCCTGACAACACGCGCTCGACGGGGCCCCGATCCTGCGATTGCTCGATCCAGAACGTCAACAATGCGGCCTTCGGCGGCGACATCCGGCCGAGCCGCAGCTTCTCGCCGGCCGCTACGTCGTCATCCGCCACTGAGATACGTACGCGCTCGATCTCGAGCGCGAGCAGCCGCGGCGCCGCCTCGTCGAGCAGCCGGCGCTTGAACGCCTCGTTGGGCTCCTCGCCGCGCTTCCACAACACGTACGCCAGCTTCTCCACGAATTCCCCTAGGCGAGCTTCGGCCGCCGGAGCGCCGCGATCGCGCGCGCAGCGGCTGCGCGAACGCGCATGCTCGCGCCATCGATCAGCGCGTAGAAAACCGGCACGACCATCAACGTGAGCGCGGTCGACGTCGCGAGGCCGCCGATCACGATCATCGCCATCGGCGCGCGGAACTCGGCGCCGGTCGCGTTCGAGAGCGCCATCGGCAGGAGGCCGAGCACGAGCGCCGCGGAAGTCATCAGGACCGGCCGCATGCGCACCGGGCCGGCGCGCAGGATCGCTTCGTCGCGCGGCATCCCCTGCTCGCGCAGCTGGTTCGTGTAGTCGACGAGCAGAATGCCGTTCTTCATCACGAGGCCCATCAGCACGAGCAGCCCCATCGCGCCCATGATGTCGAACGACATGCCTGACAACTTCAATGCGAAGAAGCCGCCGACGAACGAGAGCGGCGCCGAGGTCATGATCGTCAGCGGGTGCGTGAGCGAATTGAACAGCGACGCGAGGATCATGTAGATCGAGATCATCGCGAGGCCGAGCGCGAAGCCGAGATCGGCGGCGGACTCGGCCTCGGATTCCGCGGCGCCGCCGGCGTCGAGCACGTACGGCGGCGCGATGCCGACCTCGGCGCCGAAGCGCTCGAGCTTCTCTCGCGCGTCCTGCATCGAGGTGCCCGGCGCCTTGCTCGCGTAGAGCCGCACCATGCGAGCGCGGTTGTGGCGCCGCACCTCGACCGCGCCGCTCTCGCTGCGGATCGCGACCGCGCTCGCAATCGGGACAAGTTGTCCGCGCAGCGAGCGCACGCGGATCAGATCGAGCTTGCTCGGATCGTCGCGGTACTCGGGCAGCACCTGCACGCGCACGTCGTAGCGCTCACCGCGATCCTCGAACGAGCCGACCTTCTCGCCGGCCAGAAGAGTTCTCAGGGTGCGGCCGAGCGCGACAGACGAGACGCCGACGTCGGCTGCGCGCCCGCGGTCGACGTCGAGCGTGAGCTGCGGCCGCCCGGTCTCGTGCGACCAGCGCACGTCGAGAAAGTCCGGGTCCGCCTCCATCTTCGCGCGAATCTGCGCGGCGTAGCGCGCGATGCGTTCGAGGTCGGGCCCCTGCACGCTGTACGCGATGTCGTTGTAGCCCTCGCCGCTCGAGCTCGCGTAGACCGGATGGCCGACGGCGATCTCCGCGCCGGGCGGCAGCGCGTCCGCGACGAGCGCGCGGATCTCGTCGAAGGTCTCTTCGATCGGAACGTCGCGCTCGCTCTTCGGTGTCAGTAACAAGCTGAGCCGCGCCCGATGCGGCTGGTGCTGGCGCTCGTCGCCCGCCGTCGCGAACACGGTCGTCACATACGCGTGCTCGCGCACCGCGGCCTCCATCGCGCGCAGCGAGCGATCCGTGACGGAGAGCGGCGTCCCGATCGGATTCTTCGCGCTGACGAAGACCTCCGAGAGATCGTCCTGCGTGAAGTAGTTCGTCGGCAGCGTGCTGAACACGCCGCAGCCCGAGGCGACCGTGACGAGCGCGAGCGCGACGGTCGCGCCCTTGTTACGAAGCGACCACGCGAGCACGCGCGCATAGCCGTGCTCGAGGCTCTGCAGCATGCGCTCGCAGAAGCGGAAGAACGCGCTCTCCTTCGGCGTCTGCCGCAGCACTTTGCTCGCGAGCATCGGCGTCAGCGTGAGCGCGACCAACGCCGACATCAGCACCGCCACCGTCACGGCGACGCCGAACTCGAAGAAGTAGCGGCCCATCGTGCTGGTCATGAAGCGGATCGGGACGAACACGCCGCACACCGCGAGCGTCGTCGAGATCACCGCGAGCGCGACCTCGCGCGTACCGGCGATCGCCGCGGGCTTCGACGCCTCGCCGCGCTCGACGCGGCGGAAGATGCTCTCGAGCACGACGATCGCGTCGTCGATCACGAGCCCGACCGCGAGCGAGAGCGCCATCAGCGTCATGTTGTTGAGCGAGAGCCCCGACGCGAGCAGCACCGTGAAGCTCGCGATCACGCTCGCGGGAATTGCGAGCGACGCGATCAGCGTCGAGCGCCAGTTGCGCATGAAGACGAGCACGACCGCGACCACCAGCGCCGCCGCGAGCAGCATGTCGTACAGCACGGACGAGATCTGCTCTTCGATGATGCGCGCGTAGTCGCGCAGCACGGAGACTTCGACTCCGGGCGGCGCTTGCTGCTCGATCTTCGCGAGCTCCTCGCGGATCAGGCGCGCGGCCGCGACCAAATCCGAGCCGCTCTGCTGCTGCACGTCGATCGAGACGCCCGGCTCGCCGTTCACGCGCGCGATGCTGCGCTCCTCGGCCATGCCGTCTTCGACGAGCGCGACGTCGCGCAGCTGGATCGGGCGCCCCGCGCGCTCCGAGACGATCAGCGCGCCGAACTCGTCGATGCTGCGCGCCTTGCCCTGGGTTGTTACGGACCACTCCTTCGCCGCGCCCTCGATGCGGCCGCTCGCGAGCTCCGCGTTCTCGCGCCGCAGCGTGTCGGCAACGTCCTCGATCGCGAGCCCGTAGCCGGCGAGCCGCAGCGGGTCGAGCCAGATGCGCACCTCGCGCTCGCGCCCGCCGCGGATGCGCACGCCGCCGACGCCGGGGATGCGCTCGAGCCGGTCCTTCACGTCGTGCTCGGCGAAGTCCGTGAGCTCGCGCTGCCCGATCGGTCCGCCCAGCACGATCGTCATGAACTCGAGCGCCGACAGA
>DASTOI010000249.1:0-3532 GCA_035762585.1 Myxococcota bacterium | reverse complement strand
TTCGTGTAGTCGACCGGGAAGCTCTGCGCGCCGGGGTTGCGGTCGATGAACTCGTAGAGGTGCGGCGAGCCGAGCGCGAACGTGAACACCATCTGCCCGCGGTTCAGCTGCTTGCGCGCGCCCGTAATCAGTCCGCTCTCGTAGAGCTCGACCATGCCGTCCACGAGCATCTCGGTGTGCACGCCGAGATCCTTCACGCCGGCGTCCTTCAGCATCGAGCAGACCGCGTTCGGCATGCCGCCGATGCCGATCTGCAGGCACGAGCCGTCCTCGATCTCGGCGGCGATCAGGCGCGCGACGGTCTTGTCGACCTCGGTCGGCGGCGCTGCCGGCAATACCGGCGTCGGCGCGCCGTCGCCTTCGATCACGCAGTCGACCTCGCTCGCGTGCACGCCCTCCTCGCAGCCGAGCACGCGCGGGTAGGACGGGTTCACTTCGACCACGATCTTGCTCGCGCGCTCGGTGACGGCCTTCAGATAGGTGACCGCCGCGCTGAAGTTGAAGTAGCCGTGCTCGTCCATCGGGGCGGTCTGCAGGCACGCGACGTCGACGCGCTCGATGAAGCGCCGGTAGTAATCAGGGGCCTCGCCGAAGTTCATCGGGATGTAGTGCGTGATGCCCGCGTCGTGCGCCTTGCGATCGGCGCCGCTGAAGTGCCACGCGAGCATCGTGATGTGCTCGCCCTTGGGATCGGCCTCGAGCACTGCGCGCGGCTTCAGCGCGAGGCCGGCGCGGATCTTCACACCAGTGACCTCGCCCGCACGCGCTGCGAGCGCGCGGTCGAACACGACGGGCTGCGCACCGTTCAGGCCGTAGTCGATCCAGTCGCCGGCCTTCACGAGCGCGGCAGCCTGTTCGGCGGAGACGACGGGCGGCTTCGAAAACGAGGGCACGATCAACTCCTCAGTGGAACGAGCTGGATGGCGTGTTCCGGGCAAGCCTCGACGCACAGCTGGCACGCGTGGCAATCGGCCGGCTTCACGACGAACGCCTGCTCGTAGCCGTGCGCCCAACCTTTGAGGCGCCCGAGCCAGGAGAGCTCACCGCGCCGCTCGGGTGCGAGCACGCCGAGCTCGAACACGCCGTACGGGCAGACGCGCAGGCAGTCCGCCTTGCCCTCGCACTTGTTACGGTCGATCGCGGGGGAGACGCGGCCGGGCTCGCCTTTGCAGGAGACGTCGTTCATGCGGCTCTCTCGGGGCGCACCGCCGGAGCTTGCTTCACAACAGGCGCTTCGTCGCGAGCGCCGCGCCGTCGCGCAGCGCGCGCAGCTTCTCCCAGACGAGCGCGTCGGCCACCTGCCCGAGGCCGGCGCTGGTGTCGAAGCCGCAGTCGGTGCCGGCGAGCACACGATGTGGGTCTCCGAGCGCCTGCGCCGCCAACTCGATGCGGTCCGCGACGACCTCCGCGTGCTCGACGTAGTTGGTCGTGACGTCGATCACGCCCGCGATCAGCGCCCAATCCGCGGGCGGCGGCAGGCGCTTCAGCACCTTGTGCTCGTGGGCGTGGCGCGGGTTCGCCATCGACAGCACGAGCCCGCCGGCATGCGCGCCGTAGAGGACCTCTGCGAGCTCCTCGAACGGCACGTCGTGCGTGTGCGGGCCTTCGTAATTGCCCCAACAAACGTGCAGGCGCACGCGCTCGCGCGGGACGTTCGCGAGCGCCCGATTCAGCGCGGCGACGACGTGGCGCGCGAACGCGACGAACTCGGCGAGCGGCGCGTCGGCGAACAGCGTGTGCCGCTCCATCGCGAGATCGGGCGCATCGACCTGCAGCACGTGGCCGGCGGCGACCGCGGCCTCGTACTCGACGCGCAGCGCGTCCGCGACGGCGTCGACGTAGTCGAGCAGCGTCGCGTAGTGCTGGTTGCCCATCGCGGTGCAAACGATGCCGGGTGAAGGAACGGTCCAGAACGTCTCGTGGAAGCGGCGTGCACCGAGCCGTTCGAAGCGCGCGAGATCGGCCTCGAGCGGCACACGGTCCTGATAACTCACCGCGGAGGTCGCAGCCGGCGTGTGGAGCAGATTCACGCTCGGCCGCGTGATGCGGCCGAGCTGGTGCTCGAGGTAGCCGGGAAACGCGACGAGATCACGCATCGGCTTGCGCGGCGCGCTGCCGCCGAAGCCGCGCAGGCGGCCGCGCACGTAGGTGACGAAGCTCTCGCGCGATTGCTCGCCGTCGTTGCCGACGTCGAGGCCCGCAGCGAGCTGCTGCTCGATCACGCGTCGCGTCGACGTCTCGATCGCGGCTTCGAGCGCCGCCGCATCCACCGCTTCGCCGCGCGACGCGCCCGCGACGAGCTTCAGCAGCTCTGGCGTGCGCGGCAGGCTGCCGGCGTGCGTGGTGAGGATGCGCGCTTCGCTGCGCTTCACAGTGCGCCGAGCTCCGGCAGATGCTTCGCGTTGTCGAGGAACTTCGTGAACGGATCGCGCGTCGGGTCGGTCTGCCACTCGTACTCGGTGAGATCCGCGATCTGCTGCGCGACCGGCCGACCCCACAGCCTCGCGATCATCGCGAGCGCCATGTCCATCCCGGCGGAGACGCCGGACGACGTCACGAGCGCGCCGTCCTCGACCCAGCGCGCCTCGGGCACCCACTGCGTCTTCGGACCCGACGCGCACGTCATCGTGAAGAACTGCTTGTTCGTCGTGGCGCGCCGACCGTCGAGCAGGCCGGCCTTCGCATAGAGCGCCGCGCCCGTGCACACCGACATCGCGATCTCCGCGCGCGGCGTGCGCGCGCGCAGGAAATCGAGGATCGCGGCGTTGTCGAGCTGCGGGAACGTGCCGATGCCGCCCGGCACGAGGATCAGATCGAGCTGCGGCGCGTTCGCGAACGAGAACTCGGCCAGGGTGTTAGGTCCGGGGAACGAGCGCACCGGCCCCGCTTGCTCGGCGACCGTGACGATCTTCAGCGCGTCGCCGAGGCAGCCGAACATCTCGAGCGGCCCGTACAGATCGAGCAGCTCGAACTGCGGATAGAGCACGGCACCGAGCGTGCGTGTCTTCTGCTTCGTCATGGGGATTCTCCGGGCGCGGCGTCTCGGAAGGACGCCAGCCTACCGCGCGCGTGCGGCCCGGTGCTGCCGCCAGAACGGGATCGCGAGCGCGCTGAAGACTGCCGCCTGCAGGAGGCCCGTCGGCCAGCCGCGCCCGTTGTCGCTCATCTCGCTCCAAATCAGGTGCGAGAGCGCGACGTAGTGCAGGTAGAGCGCGGTCGCGAGCGCGATCCAGCGCCGCTGCGTGAAGTACGCCCACGCGCCGGCCGCGAGGATCGCCCAGTGCAGCGGCGCCGTGAGCAGCGCCGCGCGGCCGTGCAGCTCGAACCCGAGCCACACCTCGACGTCGCGCACCTCCGGCTTCGTGAGATCGCGGAAGATCAGCCACGCCGTGCCGAACGCGCACAGCGCCGCCATCGCGGTCATCCACCGCGGCCTCATCGCGCGTCTCCCAGCACGATCTGCGCCGGCGAGTCGACGACGATCTGCGGCTTCCCGCGATACGCCGTGATGCGACCCGTCACGCAGATCGAT
>DASTOI010000248.1:0-7254 GCA_035762585.1 Myxococcota bacterium | reverse complement strand
GGCGCACCGGCGAGGTCGTGCGCACCGAAATCCCGGCCTCGATGCGCGGCCACGCGCACGTCGGCCGCCGCATCGGCTTCGCGATCGCCGACGCGATGGCCGAGCTCCACTCGCTCGACCCCGCGGCGTGCGATCTCTCCGATCTCGGCAAGCCCGCGGGCTTCGCCGCGCGGCAGGTCGCGGGCTGGCGCAAGCGCTGGGAGCTCGTGCGGCCTGAGCATGACGCGGGCCTGATGGACGCGATCGGCGCGCGGCTCGCGAAGAGCGCGCCCGCGGCGCAGCGCGCGAGTCTCGTGCACAACGATCTGAAGCCTGACAACTGTCAGTTCGATCCCGCCGATCCGGATCGCTGCAAGTCGATCTTCGATTGGGACATGACGACGCTCGGCGACCCGATGATCGATCTCGGCACGCTGCTCCAGTATTGGCCCGACGCGGAAGACGCGACGTTCCGCGAGCTCTCGAGCCGTCCCGGCATGCTCGAGCTCGGGTTGCCCTCGCGCGCGGAGATCGCGAAGCATTACGGCGAGCGCACCCGCGCGGACCTCGCCGCGCTGCCGTGGTGGATCGGGTTCGCGTACTGGAAGACCGCGGTCGTCACGCAGCAGCTCTACAACCGCTACCTGCGCGGCGAGAGCAAGGACGAGCGCATGCTCGGGATCGGCGCGCGCGCGCCGAAGCTCGCGCAGCGCGGCGACGAGGAGCTGCGCCGAGCGGGGATCTGAGTGCGAGCGCCGGCCTCGGCGCCCGCAGCGAGGCGAAGCCGAGCGGATTCGAACAGTGGCTTCCGCGCCCGGGACCGCTCTGGAAGCCGCCTTTCTTCACAGCCTCCGAGCGCACCTATCCTGCCGCGCGGTGGATCGCTGCTCGATCACACGTGCTGCGCGCGCGGCGGACTCGCTCGCCGAGGCCGCGCGCGCGCTCGCGATCGTTGCGCTGCTCGCCGCGCCCGGCGCGAAAGGCGCGGAAGAAACGCGCGCGGCGGCGCTTCCGCCGAGCGACGTCAGCTGGCGCGACGGCCTCCGCTTTCAGCTCGGCGTCGAGGGGATGCCGGACGTCGCGTTCCGAGACGCCGGGGTGTCGTGGCTGCGCGCGACGGGACAGCTCTCGCTGCAGGGCCCCGTGAGCGAGCGCTGGGCGGCGGGCGTGTCGCTCTCCGCCGACTGGCTCTCGCCGCGCGCCGACGCCGAAGCGAGCTTTCTGCCGCAGACGGCGGGCGGCGGCGAGGCGCTGCGCGATCTGCTCGAGTCGAACCTGCGCATCGGCGCGCGGCGCACGATCCGCGAGCACTGGACCGCCGGCGCCGAGCTGTACCTCACTGCGAAGCTCGAGCCCGGCGCCGAGCTCGGGCGCTCGCTGAAGGGCGGCTCAGTGCTGGCCGTCGGCTACCAGCCGTCCGACGCACTGCTGTTCGCGGCCGGCGCGAAGATCGGCTCGCGCTTCGATCACGCGGGCGCGTACGCGTGGCCGGTGCTGCGCGTGCAGTGGCAGGCGACCGATCGCCTCGAGCTCGAGCTGCACAACGCGAATCTGCGGCTCGCGTACGAGCTGCGGGATCACATCGAGCTGCTCGGCTTCGGCGCGGTGCGGGCGGATCGCTACCGGCTCGAGCTTCGCGAAGTGGGCGCGCTCGCGGCGCGGCCGGGAACGATCGGCATCCGCGACGCGACGGTCGGCGTCGGGCTGCGCTGGACCGCGAACGAGCACGTGCGCGTGATCGCGATGCTCGGCGCCGTCGTGTGGCAGCGGCTGCTCGTGAACGACGCCGATGCCGACCGCATCGAGTCGCGCACCGCACACGGCGCGGCGCCGTCTGCCTCGCTGCGCCTGCAAGCGCGCTTCTGAGAGGGGCTCCGGCGCTTCTCAGGCAGAGCGCGCCGGAGGCCTGCGGAGCGCGAAGCTCACGTGCAGCGCAGTTCCCACGGTGACCGCGACGAACGCACCGAGCACCAACAAGAACGCACCCTGCGAAAGGCGCGCGGGCTGCCGGTCGTTCGCCTCGAGAACCAGCGCGTGGATCGCCGCGAATGACAGCGCGGCGCTCCCGCCGAGCCGCAGGCCCGCGCGATCCATGCGCGCGTGAAACGCGGCGCGGTTCTCGGGCGCGAGCCAGATCTCCCGCAACGGGATGTTCGTGTGCTGCGGAAAGCGGCGCGGCAGCCAGCAAAACGCGAGGAGCAGCACGAGCGGCAGCAGCAGACACAGCCCGCCGAACCACGCGGCGTAGACCGCGCGCGGCATGAACGCCTGGGCGATGCCGCTCGCGCCGAAGCTCGACGCCACGCACTCCGGCAGCCGCGGAACCGTCGCGATGAAATAGGCGGCCGAGGCAGCGTATGCGGCGCCGGCGCCGAGCTTTGCATTCGCATGTTCCATCGCCGTCCTCGGTGAGCCAATGGGGTCTGACCCATTGGCTCAGCTGCTCCTCGTCTCCGAATCGTCGAGACGGTGCGCGGGTTGAAGCGCAGCCGCCGTCGCAACGCCTCGCGCGAGCCGATACCTTGCGCTCCTTCACGACACCCGAGGCCGGCGGCGGGGTCGCAGGAGCGAGGTTGTCGCGGTGATCGTGGTCGGGCTGACGGGCGGCATCGCTTCCGGGAAGTCGACCGCCGCGCGCGAGCTCGCGCGGCGCGGCGCGCGCGTGATCGACGCCGACAAGCTCGGCCATCGCGCCTACGAGCCCGGCACCGCCGCCCATCGTGAGGTGATCGCGGCGTTCGGTCCGGACGTGCGCGCCGGGGATGGCACGATCGACCGCGCGGCGCTCGGCGCGCGCGTGTTCGGGAGGCCCGAGCAGCTGAAGCGGCTGACCGACATCGTCTGGCCCGAGATTCGCCGGCTCGCGCAGCAGGAGATCGCGGCGCTGCGCGCGACCGAGCCGCGCGCCGTGGTCGTGCTCGAAGCGGCGGTGCTGTTCGAGGCCGGCTGGGAGCCGCTCGTCGACGAGATCTGGGTCGTGATCGTCCCGCGCGAGACCGCGGTGCAGCGCGCGGTCGTGCGCGGCGGCCTCGTCGCGGCGCAGGTCGAAGCACGCATCGACGCGCAGCTCACCAACGCGGAGCGGCGCCGGCGCGCGCACGTCGTGATCGACAACGCGGGCGACGAGGCCGCGCTCGTGCGCCAGCTCGGCGAGCACTGGGAGCGCGTCGCGCGCCTCGCGAGCAACGGCACATGATCCTCGATCTCCACAGCCACTCGGTGAAGAGCGACGACGGCCGCGCGCAGGTCGAGAACTACTGCCTGTGGATCCGTAAGCGCGAGCTGCCGATCGACGGCTTCGTGCTCACCGAGCATCGCCAGTTCGACTTCGACTCCGACTATTCGGCGCTCGCGCGTGAGCACGGCCTGACGATCCTGAAGGCGAGCGAGGTCGAGACGGATTATGGCCACGTGCTCGTGTTCGGCGTGACGCCCGCGCTCGTCGCCGCGTTCGACTTCAAGGAGATTCGGCTGCCGATCGCCCGGGTGCTCGCCGAGAGCGAGCGCCACGGCGCCGTCGCCGTTCCGTGTCATCCGGGCCGCCCACGCGTCGGCATGTGCGCGCACGTCACGGAGCGCGGTGCGCCGGCCGGCGTGCGCATCGTCGAGACGCTGAACGGCGGAAGCCGCGGACGCGAAGACGACGACGCGCGTGAAATGGCCGAGCGATTGGGTTACCTCGGGATCGGCGGCAGCGACGCGCACATCGTGAGCCACATCGGCCGCTGCGCGACGCGCTTCCCCGGCGACGTGCGCAGCGCCGGCGAGCTCACCGAGGCGCTGCGCGCCGGCGAATTCGAGGCGGTCTCGTGGAAATCGAAGAGCTGAAGGCGCGCTTCCTGAACCTCGACTTCGACGAGCGCGAGTTCCCGGTGCGCGCCGAGGCGATGGTCGAGCTCGCGCAGGCCGTGGGCGAGACCGCGCCGCATTACCTCGATCCGAGCCACGCCGATTTCCACGCGGTGCCGACCTTCTCGGCGCGCTTCCACGGGCGCCGCATGCTGCCCGACGATTTCCCGCGCCTCGGCGGCATCCCGATGGACGCCGGCAAGGCCGTGATGCCGCAAGCCAAGGTCCGCGCCGGCGTCACGCTGACCGGCCGCAGCCACCTGCACGAGATCTACGAGAAGACGGGGCGTACCGGCCGCATGATCTTCCTGGTCGCGCGCATGGAGGTGCGCGATCCGCAGGGCACGCTCGTCTCGATCGTCGACTCGCGGCTCGTGATCCGTGAGAAGCCCGCGCCGTGAGGACGATCGCGAAGTTCGAGGATGCGGAGTTCGGCGAGGAGCTGCCGCCGTTCGAGCCCGATCTCTCGCTCGCGAACGTGCGCAAGTTCGCGCACGCGGCGGAGATGTGGGCGCCGCGCTTCACCGACCACGAAGGCGCGCGCCGCGAGGGCCTGCCCGGCGCGATGGTCCCCGGCGTAATGAGCCAGGCGATCCTGGTCGCGATGATCCACCGCTGGGCGCCGGGCGCCGAGCTCGAGAAGATCGACACCGTGTTCCGCGCGCCGGTGCTCGCGGATCACGCGCATCGCGTCGCCGGCGTCGTCACGAATCTCGAGGCCGAGACGCACGTCGCCGAGATCGACCTCACGATCACGAACGAGGCCGGCGAGACGCGAGTGTTAGGGACCGCGCGCGTGCGGCTGCCGTCCCACGCGGGATGACGGCGGGCGACCGCCGCGAATGAGGGAGTTCTCGCGTGGAGATCGTCGATCTCACGGATTCGGAAGAAGATCTGTCGCCGGACGAGCTGGACCGCATTCCGCTGATCGGCTTCCACACGAAGGGCTCGCTGCCGCCGCTGTTCGCGGTGCGCACGTGGGCCGAGGAGGTCGAGAACTACCGGCGGCTGGCGGACCAGCTCGGTCCAGACCAACCGATCTACACGGTCAGCCCGCCGATGGGCCGCCAGCCGTCCGACTTTCCCGCCGACACGAACGCGTGGGCCGCGCTGTGCCTCGAACGCTTCGGCGCGTTGCTCGAGCGCGAGCAAGTCGTGCTGATGGGCTGGTCGTACGCGGGCGTCGTCGCGCTGCGCGTCGCGCAAGCGCTCGCCGAGCGCGGCGCCGACGTGCGGCTCGTCGCGCTGGTCGATTCGACGCTGCCGCGCAAGAAGCCGTGGGGCAGCTCGCTGAAGCGGAGCGAGCTCCACCACTTCGTCGTCGCGATGGAGCGCATGTTCGAGATCGACGAGCCGCGCGAGCGCCGCCGCTTCTTCTGGCGCTACGTGCGCAAGACGCCGAAGCGCTGGCTGCAGAAGGCGCGGCAAGCGCTGCTCGGAGCGCCGGCGCGCGCCGGCGCGCGCGCAGGGGAAGAGGCGGGCGCGGCCGGCGAGGACGCGAGCGAGCGCTCGTCGATCGCGAGCCGCGAATCGCGCGAGCAGCGCGCGCCGCTCTTGATGCGCGCGATCCGCATCGCGTACCTGAAGCACAAGGCCGAGCCGACTGCGCTTCCGGTCGCGCTGTTCTGGACCGAGGAATCGCGCGCGCGGACCGGCGACACGAGCCTCGGCTGGTCGAGCGTGCTCCACGGCGACATCGAGATCGTCCGCATCGCGGGCGCGCACCAGACTCTGTTCGCGGCCGAGCACATCGCGCCGTTCGCGCGCCGCCTCGCGCACTCGCTGCGCCGCGTCTGGGCCGACGATTGGGGTCAGGCGCGAATTGCTCCAAAACGGCAATTCGTGCCTGACCCCAATCTTCGTGCGGCGGGCTAGGGCGCTTTTTCACCACGTGGAGCGGGCGCGGAGTCGATTCTTCAAAGCAACGAATCGGCGGCGCTGATCCGGCGAGAGCGGCCGCAAGCGCGCGCGCTTGCCGGCACGCGAGATGCAGCCTCCGCATCGCGAGGAGGGTGTCCCATGGCGAATCACTCGGCCGAGCAAGAGCTCGTGCGCCTCGAAAAGCGCTTCTGGCAAGCGATGCAGCACAACGACGTCGAGACGGCGGTGAGCCTCACGGATTTCCCGTGCCTCGTGATCGGGCCGAACGGTGTCGGGCGCGTGGAGGAGCCGGCGTTCCGCGAGATGATGAAGTCGCCGAGCTACACGGTGAAGCAGTTCGCGGTGAGGGGCGAGATGCAGGCGCGCATGCTGAGCGAAGACGTCGGCGTCGTCGCGTACGAGATCGACGAGAAGCTCGCGGTGGACGGAAAGCCGGTGGAGCTGTCGGCCGCCGACTCCTCGACCTGGGTGCGCCGTAATGGAAGCTGGCGCTGCGCGCTCCACAGCGAGTCGATCGCCGGCGACGCGTTCGGGCGCGATCGCAGCGGCGCGCAGAAGGGCGCTAAGCCGGCCTGAACAGCGGAATCGCGAGCTCCTCGTGCGGCTCCCACTCGACCGCGACGCGCATGCCGATCTTCACGTCGCGCGTCGGGTCGGCGACGCCGACCAGGTTCGAGAGGATGCGCGGGCCCTCGTCGAGATCGATCCACGCGATCGCGTAGGGCACGCGTGCGCGAAAGAACGGGTGGTAGCTCTGGCGGATCACGCTGTACGAGTAGACGGCGCCGCGGCCTTCCGAAGTGCGCCACTCGAGCGCGCTGCCGAGGCACGCCGTGCAGTGCGCGCGCGGATGCCACACGACCGTCTCGCATTCGCGGCACACCTGATAAGTGAGCCGCCGCTCTTGCGTCGCGCGCCAGAACGGCGCGGTGTCGTGCTCCTTCAGCGAAGGCAGCGGACGAGTCGCCGGAGGTTTTTGCGCAGCGGACATCGCTAGTCCCTTCCCAATATCACGGTGCCCGCGCAGTGGCGGCTCCCGAGCATGCCGCCGTTTCCGTGCGCGACCGCGAGCCGCGCGTTCGGGACCTGAGAAGTCGAAATGCCGCGCAGCTGCCGCGCCGCCTCGATCAACAGGAAGATCCCGCGCATGCCGGGGTGATTCGACGAGAGCCCGCCGCCGTCGGTGTTCAGCGCGGGCCCGCCCGGCGCGTCGAAGCGCAGCCGCCCGCCTGCGACGTACGCGCCGCCTTCGCCTTTCTTGCAGAAGCCGAGGTCCTCGAGAATGGTGAGCACCGTGATCGTGAACGAGTCGTAGATCATCGCGACGTCGAGCTCGGCGGCCGACACGCCCGCCTCGCCGAACGCAGCGGGCCCCGACTGCGCGGCGGCGCTCACGGTGATGTCGCCGCCGTTCTCGGGATACTTCGTCGCTTCGCCCGCGCCGAGGATCCACACGGGCCTCTGCTTGCAGTTGCGCGCGACGTCGGGCGCCGCGATCACGACCGCGCCGCCGCCGTCGGAGATCATGCAGCACTCGAGCAGGTG